>NZ_VYKE01000043.1:0-44133 GCF_032424515.1 Pseudomonas sp. JV245A | reverse complement strand
GGCGCGCCTGGCCGGCCTGCTGCGGGACAAGCGCATGCGTAAGCACGCCCTGGTGGCAGTGTTTGAAGGCAACGACGCGGCGGGCAAGGGCGGGGCCATCCGCCGGGTCGCGGCGGCCCTGGACCCGCGCCAGTACAGCATCGTGCCGATTGCCGCGCCCACGGAAGAGGAGCGCGCCCAGCCCTATCTCTGGCGTTTCTGGCGGCATATCCCGGCCCGGGGCAAGTTCACCATCTTCGATCGTTCCTGGTACGGCCGGGTGCTGGTGGAGCGCATCGAGGGCTTCTGCAGCCCCGCCGACTGGTTGCGGGCCTACAGCGAGATCAACGACTTCGAGGAGCAGTTGGCCGATGCCCGGGTGATCGTCGTCAAGTTCTGGCTGGCCATCGACAAGGACACCCAGCTGGAGCGCTTCCAGGCCCGGGAGGAGATTCCCTTCAAGCGTTTCAAGATCACCGAGGACGACTGGCGCAACCGCGACAAGTGGGACGATTACCGCGCAGCCGTCGGCGACATGGTCGACCGCACCAGCACCGAGGTGTCGCCCTGGACTCTGGTGGAGGCCAACGACAAGCGCTGGGCCCGGGTCAAGGTTCTGCGCACCATCAACCGCGCCCTGGAAGCCGCGTTCGAGCGCTCGGACAAGCACGACAAGAAAGACAAGAAGTAGGTCGATGGTCGCGCATACGCCCAGTGAATGATTGTCGCGGCGGGACAGGAGGGGGATCTATGCTCGATGCTCTTCCTGCCGCCAACAACAATGAGGTGCGTCATGCGTGAAGTGGTGATCGTCGACAGCGTACGGACTGGCCTGGCCAAGTCCTTTAGGGGCAAGTTCAACCAGACCCGTCCGGATGACATGGCCGCCCACTGCGTCAATGCGCTGCTCGCCCGCAACGGCATCGACCCGGCCAGTGTCGAGGACTGCATCGTCGGCGCCGGCTCCAATGAAGGGGCCCAGGGTTTCAACATAGGGCGCAACGTCGCGGTGCTCTCGGCCCTGGGCACCGGCACCGCGGGGATGACCCTCAACCGCTTCTGTTCCTCGGGCCTGCAGGCGATCGCCATCGCCGCCAACCAGATCGCCTCCGGCTGCAGCGACATCATCGTGGCCGGTGGCGTCGAATCCATCAGCCTGACCATGAAGAGCGTCAACACCGAAAACCTGGTCAACCCGCTGCTCAAGGAGCAGGTACCGGGCATCTACTTCCCCATGGGCCAGACCGCCGAAGTGGTGGCCCGGCGCTACGGTGTCAGCCGCGAAGCCCAGGACCGCTACTCCCTGCAAAGCCAGCAGCGTACCGCCCAGGCCCAGGCCGCCGGCCTTTTCAGCGACGAGATCGTGCCGATGACGGTCAAGTACAAGGTCGAGGACAAGAACACCGGTGAGGTGCAGATCCTTGATGGCGTGGTGGACCGCGACGATTGCAACCGCCCCGACACCACCCTGGAAAACCTAGCGGCGTTGAAGCCGGTGTTTGCCGACGACGGTTCGGTGACGGCGGGCAATTCCTCGCAGCTGTCCGACGGTGCTTCGATGACCCTGGTGATGAGCCTGGAGCGGGCCCTGGCCCTGGGGCTCAAGCCCAAGGCATTCTTCCGCGGCTTTACCGTGGCCGGCTGCGAGCCGGACGAGATGGGTATCGGCCCGGTGTTCTCGGTGCCCAAGCTGCTCAAGGCCAAGGGCCTGAGCGTGGCTGATATCGATCTTTGGGAGCTCAATGAAGCGTTCGCTTCCCAGTGCCTGTATGCCCGCGACCGCCTGGAGATCGACAATGCCCGTTACAACGTCAATGGCGGCTCGATCTCCATCGGCCACCCGTTCGGCATGACCGGCTCGCGTCAGGTCGGGCATCTGGTGCGCGAGCTGCAGCGGCGCAACCTGCGCTATGGCATCGTCACCATGTGCGTGGGTGGCGGCATGGGGGCCACGGGGTTGTTCGAGGCGGTACGCTAGGTTTCGCTTCGTCGGCAAGCCGGCTCCCGTGGGGCCGGTTTGCGACCTGCACAATCCCGTTTGCGCTTTGTCGCCAACTGTCTCTGTGTCGGCTGCCGGCGCGGGCCTAGTATGTGAGCCTTGCTCGTAAGGCCTTGTGGGGTTCGCATGCACGTCTCGTCCGGTCGCTGGGTCTATGGTCTGTTCCTGGCCTTATTGACCGCGCTGTTGTGGGGCATCCTGCCCATCAAGCTCAAGCAGGTACTGCAAGTGATGGACCCGGTCACCGTGACCTGGTTTCGCCTGACGGTGTCCGGTGGCTGCCTGCTGGCCTACCTGGCGGCGGTGGGGCGCCTGCCGCGCTGGCGAGTGCTGGGGCCCAAGGGTATCTGGCTGGTGCCGATCTCGGTCTGTGGCCTGGTAGGCAATTACGTGCTGTACCTCATGGGCCTCAATCTGTTGAGCCCGGGCACCGCGCAACTGGTGGTGCAGATGGGGCCTATCCTGCTATTGATCGCCAGCCTGTTCGTATTCAAGGAGCGGTTCAGTCTCGGCCAGGGCCTGGGGCTTCTGGTGCTGCTGATCGGCTTTGGGCTGTTCTTCAATCAGCGCCTGAGCGAACTGCTGACTTCCCTGAGCGACTACACCGCGGGGGTCCTGACCATTCTTGCCGCTTCCGCAGTCTGGACCTTCTACGCCCTGGGCCAGAAGCAACTGCTGAGCGTGTGGAATTCCCTGCAGGTAATGATGGTGATCTACCTGTTCTGCGCCTTGTTGCTCACCCCTTGGGCTCACCCGCTGGAGGCGCTGGAATTGAACCCGTTGCAGGGTTGGCTGTTGCTGGCGTGCTGCCTCAATACCCTGATTGCCTATGGCGCCTTTGCCGAGGCTCTGGCCCATTGGGAAGCGTCGCGGGTCAGCGCGACCCTGGCCATTACGCCGCTGGTGACCTTTGTCGCGGTGGCTTGGGCAGCCTGGCTCTGGCCCGAGTATGTGCAGGCCGAGCAGATCAATGGCCTGGGCTATGGCGGGGCGCTGCTGGTGGTGCTGGGGTCGGCGCTGACGGCACTGGGTCCGTCGTTGATGGCGGGGTTGCGAGCGCGGCGGCAGCGGATCGCGGCGGGCTGAGCTTCGCTGGCGAGCCAGCTCCTGCAGTCGGGTTGTGGCAGGAGCTGGCTTGCCAGCGAAGGCGACTGCGGTCTTACCCCTGCTTCCCGGCCTCCAGCATGTTTTCCGGGCGGACCCAGGCATCGAACTGTTCATCGGTCAGGTACCCGAGTTCCAGCGCCGCCTCGCGCAGGGTCAGGTTCTCGGCATAGGCCTTCTTGGCGATCTCGGCGGCCTTGTCGTAGCCGATATGGGTATTGAGCGCGGTCACCAGCATCAGCCCGCGCTCCAGGTGCGCGGCCATCTGTTGCGGGTCAGGCTCCAGCCCGGCGATGCAATGGTGCTGGAAGTTGCTGCAGCCATCGGCCAGCAGGCGGATCGATTGCAGCAGGTTGTGGATGATCACCGGCTTGAACACGTTCAGTTGCAGGTGGCCCTGGCTGGCGGCAAAGCCGATGGTCACATCGTTGCCCATGACCTGGCAGGCCAGCATCGACAGGGCTTCGCACTGGGTCGGGTTGACCTTGCCGGGCATGATCGAGCTGCCGGGCTCGTTGGCGGGGAGCTTGACCTCGGCCAGGCCTGCCCGTGGCCCCGAGCCCAGCAGGCGCAGGTCGTTGGCGATTTTCATCAGGCACACGGCGAGGGTCTTCAGGGCGCCGGAAAGGCTGGTCAGCGGTTCATGGCCGGCCAGGGCGGCGAACTTGTTCGATGCCGTGACGAAGGGCAGGCCCGAGAGCGCCGCCAACTCGGCGGCGATGGCCTCGCCGAAACCGTGGGGTGAGTTGAGCCCGGTGCCTACCGCGGTGCCGCCCTGGGCCAGTTCGCAGACGGCCGGCAAAGCGCTGCGGATGGCGCGCTCGGCGTACCCCAGTTGGGCGATGAAGGCCGAGATTTCCTGGCCGAAGGTAATGGGGGTGGCGTCCATCATGTGGGTGCGACCGGTCTTCACCAGCTTCATGTGCCGCGCCGACAGCTCGGCCAGGCCGCCGGAGAGCTCGGTGATCGCTGGCAGCAACTGGAACTGCACCGCCTGGGCCGCCGCAATGTGCATGGCAGTGGGGAAGCAGTCGTTGGAGCTCTGCGAGCGATTGACGTGGTCATTGGGGTGCACCGGCGTCTTGCCGCCCCGAGGGTTGCCCGCCAGCTCGTTGGCCCGTCCAGCCAGCACTTCGTTGACGTTCATGTTGCTTTGGGTACCGCTGCCGGTCTGCCACACCACCAGAGGGAACTGGTCGTCATGCTCGCCCGCGAGCACTTCGTCGGCGGCCTGTTCGATCAGGCGGGCGATATCGGCAGGGATGTCGCCGTTGCGGTCGTTGACCCGCGCCGCGGCTTTCTTGATCAGGGCCAGGGCATGCAGCACCGCCAAGGGCATGCGTTCGTTGCCGATGGCGAAGTTGACCAGCGAACGTTGGGTCTGCGCGCCCCAGTAGGCTTCTTGCGGGACTTCAACCTGGCCCAGGCTGTCGGTTTCGATTCGGTTCATCGTGGCAATCCTCCTAGTCTGACAGGCCAGTTTAGGCCGTGATCCGCGGCTCGGGTTCCATGCCGGGGGTTTTTCCCCGCCATGGCCGAGCAAAACCGGGGGCCGGTCGGCGTGGGGTTGAGGGACGCGGATTAATAGGCGCAGAATGGGCGCCCTTGGGGTTCTACCTCGCCTGCTAGATAAAGGAAACTCGATGACCCGTTTTCGTGCCATCTGTACCGCGGTTGTTCTGGTGTGTGCCAGCGGCCAGGTTCTTGCCGATACCGCCAGCCACAACGCCAGTGCCGAGGCCTTCCTGACCCTGGCCCATGCGGACAAGCTCGGTACCCCGGTGTACATGCAAGTTCAGCAAATGTTCGCCCAGCGCTTCGAGCAGACCAAAGCCCCGGAATCCAAGCGTGCCCTGCTGGAAACCTACCAGGCCAAGGCCAATGCCGCCCTGGACCAGGCCATTGGCTGGAACAAGCTGAAGCCGGACATGGTCAAGCTCTACACCAGCAATTTCAGCGAATCGGAGCTCAAGGAACTGGTGGCTTTCTATCAGTCGCCACTGGGCAAGAAAGTCCTGGAAAAAATGCCCCAGCTGACCCAGCAATCGGCGCAGATGACCCAGGCCAAGCTGGAAAGCGCGGTACCGGTAGTGAACAAGCTGCTGGCTGACATGACCGCCGAGCTCGAGCCCAAGGCTGCCCCGGCGAAGAAGAAGTAAGCGGAGCCCGCAATGACCATGCAACAACGTATCGAAGCGGCGCTCGGGGCATTGCAGCCCGAGCACCTGCAAGTGCTGGATGAAAGCCACATGCACAGCCGTGGCCTGGAAACCCACTTCAAGGCGGTACTGGTCAGCGAGCAGTTCGCCGGCCTCAACAGCGTCAAGCGCCATCAGAAGGTCTACGCCACCCTGGGTGAGCTGATGGGCCAGTTCCATGCGTTGGCGCTGCACACTTATACGCCTGAGGAATGGTCGAAGATCGGTGTGGCTCCGGCTTCGCCGACCTGTGCCGGTGGCAGTCAGCATTAACCGCGGTTTTTTTGTTAGAATCCGCAACGCGCCGCTTATGCCGGCGCGTTTTTTTTGCATCCGGTTCACCCTTTACGAGGGTAGCCACCTGGAGATTACCCATGGCACAACCTATTGTCGTGGCGGCACTGTACAAGTTCGTCACCCTCGAAGATTACGTCAACCTGCGTGAGCCCCTGTTGCAGGCAATGCTCGACAACGGCATCAAGGGCACCTTGCTGATTGCCGAAGAAGGCATCAACGGCACGGTTTCCGGCAGCCGCGAAGGCATCGACGGGCTGTTGGCCTGGCTGAAGAACGACCCGCGCATGGTGGATATCGATCACAAGGAATCCTACTGCGACGAGCAGCCGTTCTACCGCACCAAGGTCAAGCTCAAGAAAGAGATCGTTACCCTGGGCGTGCCCGGCGTCGATCCCAACAAGAAGGTCGGGACCTACGTCGAGCCACAGGACTGGAACGCCCTGATCAGCGATCCGGAAGTGCTGCTGATCGATACCCGCAACGACTATGAAGTGTCCATTGGCACCTTCGAAGGCGCCATCGACCCCAAGACCACCAGCTTCCGCGAATTCCCGGACTACATCAAAGCCCACTTCGACCCGAGCAAGCACAAGAAGGTGGCGATGTTCTGCACCGGCGGCATCCGTTGCGAGAAGGCCTCGAGCTACATGCTCAGTGAAGGCTTCGACGAGGTGTTCCACCTCAAGGGCGGGATCCTCAAGTACCTCGAAGAGGTGCCGCAGCAAGAGAGCAAATGGCAGGGCGACTGCTTCGTGTTCGATAACCGGGTCACCGTGCGCCACGACCTGAGCGAAGGCGACTACGATCAATGTCATGCCTGCCGTACTCCAGTGAGCGTCGAGGATCGTGCATCCGAGCACTATGTGCCTGGTATCAGCTGCCCGCACTGCTGGGACAAGCTGAGCGAGAAGACCCGCCGCAGTGCCATCGACCGGCAGAAGCAGATCGAATTGGCCAAGGCTCGCAACATGCCGCACCCGATTGGTTACAACTACAAGCAATCTTCTTCCGAGGCTTGAGCCATGTCTGCCCGCCTGCTCTATGTGATGGACCCGATGTGTTCATGGTGCTGGGGCTTTGCGCCCGTGGCCCAGGCCCTGGCGGAGCAGGCCCGGGCCGCCGGGGTCGAGGTGCACCTGGTGGTGGGGGGCTTGCGTACCGGTAGCGGTGCGGCCCTGGAACCCAATACCCGGCGCTACATCCTCGAGCACTGGCAGGCGGTGCACCAGGCCACCGGCCAACCGTTCGGCTTCGAGGGCGCCTTGCCCGATGGCTTTGTCTATGACACCGAACCGGCCTGTCGCGCCATCGTCACCGCACGTGGCCTGGCGGCGGACTGCGCCTGGACCCTGCTGGGGCTGATCCAGCAGGCGTTCTATGTCGAAGGCCGGGATGTCACCCTGGCCAGTGTGCTGGTGGAGCTGGCGGAGCGGGCAGGGGTGCCGCGCATCGAATTCGCCGAGGCCTTCGACCGGGCCGAGCAGCATGTGGCTACCGCGGCGGACTTCACCTGGGTCCAGGACCTGGGAATCGCCGGCTTTCCTACCTTGCTGGCCGAGCGTAATGGCCAGTTGGCATTGCTGACCAACGGCTATCAGCCGCTGAGCGAGCTGTCTCCTCTGTTGGGGCGCTGGCTGGAGCGTGCCGCCTGTGCCTGAGCCGGTGGATTCAAGCGTCAGCGGCAAGCCGATCGATCGCCTGAGCTGGGCGCATATCCGTCGCCTGGCTCTTGAGCACAAGAAATCTCTGTGGATCGCCAACGGCGTCGCCGTGCTGGCGACCCTGTGCAGTGTGCCGATCCCGCTGCTGCTGCCCTTGCTGGTGGATGAGGTGCTGTTGGGGCACGGCGATGCCGCTCTGCAGGTGATGAACCGCTTCCTGCCCCAGGGATGGCAGAGTGCCGCTGGCTATATCGGCCTGATGCTCATGGTGACGCTGATCCTGCGCTGCTCGGCGCTGGTGTTCAACGTGATTCAGGCGCGGCTGTTTGCCGGGCTGGCCAAGGACATCGTCTACCGCATCCGCGTGCGGCTGATCGAGCGGCTCAAGCGCATTTCCCTGGGGGAATACGAAAGCCTGGGGGGCGGTACGGTCACCACTCACCTGGTCACCGACCTGGACACTGTGGACAAGTTCGTCGGCGAGACCCTCAGCCGCTTCCTGGTGGCCATGCTGACCCTGGTGGGCACGGCGGGCATCCTGATGTGGATGCACTGGAAACTGGCCTTGCTGATCCTGCTGTTCAACCCGCTGGTGATCTTCGCCACGGTGCAGTTGGGCAAGCGGGTCAAGCACCTGAAGAAGCTGGAAAACGACAGCACCTCGCGCTTTACCCAGGCCCTGACCGAGACCCTGGAGGCTATCCAGGAAATTCGCGCGAGCAATCGCCAGGGCTACTTTCTCGGGCGCCTGGGGCGGCGTGCCGAGGAGGTGCGGGACTACGCTGTGGCCTCGCAATGGAAAAGCGATGCCTCGGGCCGCGCCAGCGGGCTGCTGTTCCAGTTCGGCATCGATATCTTCCGCGCGGCGGCGATGCTGACCGTGTTGTTCTCCGACCTGTCCATCGGCCAGATGCTGGCGGTATTCAGTTACCTGTGGTTCATGATCGGGCCGGTGGAACAGTTGCTGAACCTGCAATACGCCTACTACGCCGCGGGCGGCGCACTGACCCGGATCAACGAGCTGCTGGCGCGGGCCGACGAACCGCAGTACGGCCCGGGTGCGGACCCGTTCGTGGGGCGCGAGACCGTCGGCATCGAGGTCCGCGGCTTGAGCTTCGGCTACGGTGACGAGCGGGTGCTGGACAATATGGACCTGTCCATCGCTCCCGGTGAAAAGGTAGCCATTGTCGGTGCCAGCGGTGGCGGCAAGAGCACCCTGGTGCAGTTGCTGCTGGGGCTGTACACACCGCAGACCGGGGTGATCCGCTTTGGTGGTTCGACCCAGCAGGAAATCGGCCTGGAGACGGTTCGGGAGAACGTGGCGGTGGTGTTGCAGCATCCCGCGCTGTTCAACGACACCATCCGCGCCAACCTGGCCATGGGGCGCGAGCGCAGTGACGAAGCCTGCTGGCAGGCCCTGGAAATTGCCCAGTTGGACGCTACCGTCAGGGCCTTGCCGCAGGGGCTGGACAGCGTGGTGGGGCGTTCCGGCGTGCGTTTGTCCGGGGGCCAGCGCCAGCGCCTGGCGATTGCGCGGATGGTTCTGGCCGAGCCCAAGGTGGTGATCCTCGATGAGGCCACTTCCGCCCTGGATGCTGCCACCGAGTACAACCTGCACCAGGCCTTGACGCGTTTTCTGCGTGGGCGGACTACGCTGATCATTGCCCATCGCTTGTCAGCGGTAAAACAGGCGGACCGGGTTTTGGTGTTCGATGGCGGGCAGATTGCCGAAGATGGCGACCATCAGCAGCTGATTGCCGATGGCGGCCTTTACGCCAAGCTGTACGGGCATTTGCAGCAGGTTCGATAGCCTTGAGTTTTATCCGTCTTTCTGTGCTTAGTGCTTGAATTTCCTGGTGGAACAACCGTTTCAGCTTTAGCGCGGCGGCCCGTTTCCCCAGCCAGTCTGCGTCAGCGGCAGCCTGCCCTGCGCCGGTTCTGTGGAAATTGGCCTAACCTGTGCTGTCTGAGGCGCAACTACTGGGTGTTCATTTGGCTGTGCGCAAGCAAGGACCCTCATGAAGCAAAAGCGGACTTTCGCAACGCCGCGCTTGTTGGGCATCGTCTGGCCCTTCATCGCCGTGGTGTTATTTCAAGCGCTGTTGGGCGGCCTCAGCCTGTACGTACTGTCGGCGGTACGGGGTTATGTGGCTGGTGAAAGCCTGTGGTCCAAGGGCCAGAAAGACGCCATCTACTACCTCAATCTGTATGCCGACAGCCGCGACGAAGGCACTTTCCTCAAGTACCAGAACGCAATTGCCGTGCCCCAGGGCGGGCATGAGTTGCGGGTTGCCCTGGATCACCAGCCACCGGATCTGGAGGCCGCACGCCTGGGCATCCTCAAGGGCGGCAATCACCCGGACGATGTCTCCAGCCTGATCTGGCTGTACCTCAACTTCCGTCATTTCAGCTACCTGGAAAAGGCCATCGATCTGTGGACCGTGGGGGACGGATACCTGTTGCAACTGGACACCGTGGCCCGGGAGATGCACCAGAGGATCGGCAGCAATAGCGCCAGCGAAGGCGACGTGCAGCGCTGGAAGAGTCAGATTTTCGCCATCAATGACGGCGTCACTCCCGCTGCCAAGGCCTTCAGCGATGCCTTGGGCGAGGGTTCGCGGGTGATCTTGCGGCTGTTGCTGGTGACCAACCTGGCAACCGCGCTGGTGCTGATTGCCCTGGCCCTGCTGCGCACGCACAAGCTGCTGGCCCAGCGCCATGCCTTTGCCGACGCCCTGCAACTGGAAAAGGAGCGGGCGCAGATCACCCTGCAGTCCATCGGCGACGGGGTGATCACCACCGACGTCGAAGGTGCCATCGCCTACATGAACCCTGCGGCAGAGGACCTGACTCGCTGGAAGGCCGAGCAGGCAGTGGGGTTGCCCCTGGCAGCCTTGTTCAACCTGCTGGATGAAAATGCCCAGGCTGACGGTTTCACCCTCATCGAACACATCCTCAGCGGTCAGCTCAGCGGCGGCAGCGAGCATTCCAAACTGATCCAGCGTCTGGATGGCAGCACGGTCTCGGTGACCCTGGTGGGGGCGCCGATCCGCAATGCCGGCAAGGTCAGCGGCACGGTGCTGGTGCTGCACGACATGACCCAGGAGCGGCAATACATAGCCAACCTCTCCTGGCAGGCGACCCATGACGCCCTGACCGGCCTGGCTAATCGCCGGGAGTTCGAGTTCCGCCTGGAGCAGGCCCTGCACAGCCTGATTCGCCAGCCGGCACGGCATGCGCTGATGTTCCTCGATCTGGATCAGTTCAAGCTGGTCAATGACACCTGTGGCCATGCTGCCGGGGACGAGTTGCTGCGGCATATCTGCGCGCTGCTGCAGTCGGGCCTGCGCGAAGGCGACACCCTGGCACGGCTGGGTGGGGACGAGTTCGGCATCCTCCTGGAGAATTGCTCGCCAGAGGCCGCGGAGAAGATTGCCGAGGGGCTGCGCCAGACCGTGCAGAATCTGCATTTCGTCTGGAAAGGCCGGCCCTTCGTGACCACCGTGAGTATCGGCCTGGTGCACATCGCCCAGACCCCGACCACCCTCGAAGCCTCGCTGAGAGCGGCGGACATGGCCTGCTACATGGCCAAGGAAAAGGGGCGTAACCGTGTGCAGGTCTACCATGCCGACGATTCCGAGCTGTCGCTGCGCTTTGGCGAGATGGCCTGGGTCCAGCGTCTGCACATGGCGCTGGAGGAAAACCGCTTCTGCCTCTATTCGCAGGAGATCACCGCCCTGGGGCATGTCGAGCGTGGCGGCGGGCATGTGGAGATTCTGTTGCGCCTGCATGACGAGGCGGGTCGGATGATTCTGCCGGACAGCTTCATTCCGGCGGCGGAGCGCTACGGCCTGATGACCTCTCTGGACCGTTGGGTGGTACAGAACGTATTCAAGATCATTGCCCAATGCATTGCCGAAGGCCGGGAAGGGCCAATGGCAATGTGCGCCATCAACCTGTCGGGTATCACCATCGGTGATGATGCGTTTCTCGACTTCTTGCGCGAGCAGTTTGTCGTCTATGGCGTACCGCCAAAGTTGATCTGTTTTGAAATTACTGAAACCAGTGCGATTGCCAATTTGGGCAGTGCCATTCGTTTCATAAATGAACTCAAGGGCTTAGGCTGCCATTTTTCCCTGGATGATTTTTGTGCGGGAATGTCGTCGTTCGCTTATCTCAAACATTTGCCTGTAGACTTCCTCAAGATCGATGGAAGTTTCGTAAAGGATATGCTGGACGACCCGATTAACCGCGCCATGGTCGAAGTGATCAACCACATCGGGCATGTCATGGGTAAGCGCACGATTGCCGAGTTTGTTGAAACGCCGCAGATCGAGCAGGCATTGCTTGAGATCGGCGTGGATTATGCTCAAGGCTACATTATTGAACGCCCGCAATTGTTCACCTGTGACAGCCTGCAGTGTCGACCCGTGAGACCACAGCCACTGTTGTTCAAGGCGCCCGGTACGTTCCGTTGAAACCTCTTTTGGATCCGTACATCACAATCAAAAGGAGCCCGACAGTGATCGACACATTCAGCCGAACCGGCCCGCTCATGGAAGCTGCCAGTTACCCCGCCTGGACCCAGCAATTGATCCAGGACTGCAGCGAGAGCAAGCGCCGCGTCGTGGAGCATGAGCTGTACCAGCGTATGCGCGATAACAAACTCAGTGCCAAAGTCATGCGTCAGTATCTGATTGGCGGCTGGCCGGTGGTTGAACAGTTCGCCCTGTACATGGCGCAAAACCTGACCAAGACCCGTTTTGCCCGCCATCCCGGCGAAGACATGGCGCGTCGCTGGCTGATGCGCAATATCCGGGTCGAGCTCAATCATGCCGATTACTGGGTGCACTGGAGCCGGGCCCATGGCGTGACCCTGGAAGACCTGCAGGCCCAGCAAGTACCGCCAGAGCTGCATGCCTTGAGCCATTGGTGCTGGCATACCAGTTCTGCCGATTCCCTGATCGTGGCCATTGCCGCCACTAACTACGCCATTGAAGGGGCCACGGGCGAGTGGTCGGCGCTGGTGTGTTCCAACGGCATCTATGCCGCGGCGTTCCCGGAAGAGGATCGCAAACGTGCCATGAAGTGGCTGAAGATGCATGCCCAGTACGACGACGCCCATCCCTGGGAAGCGCTGGAAATCATCGTCACCCTGGCAGGGCTGAACCCGAGCAAGGCCCTGCAGGCCGAGCTGCGTCAGGCCATCTGCAAGAGCTATGACTATATGTACCTGTTCCTGGAACGCTGCATGCAGCAGGAAAAGACTGCGGTGACCCGCGAGCGCCTGGCACTGGCCGAAGGCTGAGTCAGGGAATGTCGGGCGCTTCGATTGCCGCGCACGCTGGGCGTATGGGGTGATGAAGTTGCCCGTGCATCAACGGGGCAGGGCGCTACCTTGTGCTCAGCCCGCCATTGCCAGGCGGTTGCGCCCTTCGCGCTTGGCCACGTACAGCGCGCTGTCGGCGCGTCGCAACAGGCTTTCTGCGGATTCTCCCGGTAGCAGAGTCGAACACCCCAGGCTTACGGTAAGTTCGATCGGCTGACCATCGGCCCGGTAGTCCTGGGCCTGGGCGGCATGGCGCAGACGCTCGCCCACCATCGCCGCGGCTTCGCGCCCGGTGTTGGACAGCAGGATCAAGAACTCTTCCCCGCCAAAGCGAAACACCATGTCGACATTGCGCAATTGCCCCTTGATTGCCGCGGCAACGGCCTTGAGAACTTGATCGCCGGCGCTGTGGCCGTGGTTGTCGTTGATGCGCTTGAAGTGATCGATGTCCAGCATCAGCAGCGACAGTGGAAGCAGGTGACGACGGGCCATTTCGATTTCCCGTTGCAGGGTCTGGTCCATGGCGATGCGATTGCCGGTATCAGTCAGCGGATCCCGCAGGGCACTGCGAGTGGCGGCGCGATACAGCAGGGCATTGCGCATCGGGTACAGCAGGGTCGAGAGCAGCGATTCCAGGGAGCCCTGTTCTGATTCGCTGAAGCGCTGGTTGCGGCGAAAGATCAGCTCGCCCATCGGTTCGCCTTCGTGGCTCAGGCTGTAGCTGATGGAGTGATGGCCGCGCTGGCCGAACTCCAGGCGCAGGTCGCTCGGAGTGTGCTGGTACTGCAGGGCATCCAGGGGGACCAGGCGCTGAACCTCACGAAAGAACAGGCCCAGGATGCGTTGCGGTTCAAGGCTGGTCTGCAGCTGCAGGCCCAGTTGCTGGCGCAACTGGGCGAGGCTGATGGGCTGCTTGATCAGTGGCGACTGCTGGCCAAAGCCCAGGCGTTGCAATTTGGCGCTATCGAAGTCAATTGCGTTGGTCTGGGTCGGTGTTTTCATCTGAGCTTGAGCCCCCTGAGCACTGTGTACGGTCTAACTGCCTGGGTGAGAGCGGCTCAGAGCTGCGCGTCATACTGTTCCATCAGTCCCGTAGGACAACGCGCATATTTTAGGCCGTCTCGCCTGTGGCTATAAAGCCCTCAGCGCAAGCCGTTTTCCACAGCGTCAATGCACTGTGTATTGAGTGTCGTTAGAGCGAAACTCGTGCCATTCGGTTCATATTGGGAAAACTTGTTTGGATTCAGCAGCTTGGGTTTCGGCGTAAAAAGGCTGTCGTCAAAAATGACATTTGTTTGGCTTGAAACCTACGCGGGGTAGGCATTGCCGAGGCGTCGCGACGGTATTCCGTCGCGACGAACGGGAGGGGGTATTACTGCGCGTCGAAGGCTTGACCGTTGATCCCGGTGCTGTCCGGCCCCATCAGGTACAGATAGACCGGCATGATTTCTTCCGGGGTCGGATTGTTGCTGGGGTTTTCTCCCGGGTAGGCCTGGGCCCGCATGCTGGTGCGGGTGGCGCCTGGGTTGATGCTGTTGGCACGCACCGGAGCCACGGTGTCCAGCTCGTCGGCCAGGGTCTGCATCAAGCCTTCGGTGGCGAATTTCGACACGCCGTAGGCGCCCCAGTAAGCCCGGCCCTTGCGGCCAACGCTGCTGGAGGTGAAGACCACCGAAGCATCCTGGGACAGCTTGAGCAGGGGCAGCAGGGTGCTGGTAAGCATGAACATGGCGTTGACGTTGACCTGCATCACACGCATGAAGTTCTCCCCGGAGAGCTGCTCCAGAGGCGTGCGCGGGCCGATGATCGAGGCGTTGTGCAACAGGCCGTCGAGGTGGCCGAACTCGGTTTCGATCATGGCCGCCAGTTCGTCGTACTGGTGCGGCAGGGCGGTTTCCAGGTTGAACGGGATTACCGCCGGCTGCGGATGGCCGGCCGCCTCGATGGCGTCGTAGACCTCGGTCAGGTTGGCTTCGGTCTTGCCCAGCAGCAGCACGGTGGCGCCATGAGCGGCAAAGGTCTTGGCGGCGGCGGCGCCGATGCCACGACCGGCGCCGGTGACCAGAATGACCCGGTCCTTGAGCAGTTCTGGGCGAGCGGAATAATCAAACATAAAAGGCCTCAACAGAAATTGGATCGTCCCCGGCGCTTAGCCGGGCATGCCGCTGCTCAGCAGCTGCACAGCGCGTTGTCCAGAACCTGGCGCAGTTCCAGCGGGTGACTGACCACCACGTCGGCGCCCCAGTGCCGTGGGTTGTCGTCCGGATGGATATAGCCATAGGTCACCGCAGCGGTCCTGGTGCCCGCATCGCGGCCGGATTCGATATCGCGCAGGTCATCGCCGACAAACAGCACGCTGGACGGGGCCAGGTCGAGCATCTTGCACGCCAGGATCAGCGGTTCGGGGTCGGGCTTGCTGTTCTTCACGTGGTCAGGGCAGATCAGCAGTGCCGAGCGCTCGGCCAGCCCCAGTTGCTGCATGATCGGCTCGGCGAAGCGCAGCGGCTTGTTGGTGACCACGCCCCAGACCAAGTGGGCCTTTTCGATATCTGCCAGCAGCTCGGCCATGCCGTCGAAGAGCTTGCTGTGCACGGCGCAATGCTTGAGGTAGCGCTCGAGAAACTCCAGGCGCAGTTCCTCGAAGCCCGGGGATTCGGGGTCCATGGAGAAGGTCACCGCCACCATGGCGCGGGCGCCGCCGGAGATCTCGTCGCGAACGTGCTGGTCGGCGATGGGCGGCAGGCCGCGATCACGGCGCATGCCCTGGCACACCGCGATGAAGTCCGGAGCGGTATCGAGTAGGGTGCCATCCATGTCGAAGAGAACGGCTCTGATAGCCATGTCTTACTCCTCTCGCAGGGTCTGGATCATGTAGTTGACGTCCACGTCCGGGGCCAGCTTGTAGTGCTTGGTCAGCGGGTTGTAGGTCAGGCCGATGATGTCCTTGACGGTGAGGCCGGCAGAGCGGCTCCAGGCACCGAGCTCGGATGGGCGGATGAACTTCTTGAAGTCGTGGGTGCCGCGCGGCAGCAGCTTCATGATGTATTCAGCGCCGATGATGGCGAACAGGTAGGCCTTGGGGTTGCGGTTGATGGTGGAGAAGAACACCTGGCCACCGGGCTTGACCATGCGGAAGCAGGCGCGAATCACCGACGAAGGGTCCGGCACGTGCTCGAGCATTTCCAGGCAGGTGACCACGTCGAATTGCTCGGGCATTTCCTCGGCCAGGGCCTCGGCAGTGATCTGCCGGTACTCGACGTTGACGCCGGATTCCAGCTGGTGCAATTGCGCCACGGCCAGCGGGGCCTCGCCCATGTCGATGCCGGTCACGGTAGCGCCGCGCTGGGCCATGGCTTCGCTGAGGATGCCGCCGCCGCAGCCGACGTCGAGGACTTTCTTGCCCGCCAGGCCGACCCGTTCGTCGATCCAGTTTACCCGCAGGGGGTTGATGTCGTGCAGGGGCTTGAACTCGCTTTCACGGTCCCACCAGCGATGGGCCAGGGCTTCGAATTTGGCGATTTCAGCGTGGTCGACGTTGCTCATGGGTAGTGCTCCAAAGCTAGAAAATTCTCTGTCGGGCCTCGAGCCTGTGCTCAAGGCCCGGGTTATGGGTGGTGGCCGCTGATGCGCCGGGCCCAGTCGCGGGCGGTAGCGCCCAGCTGATGCTCGTCCAGGCGGGTCAGGCGTCGGTCATCCAGCAGTTGCTTGCCGGCGACCCATACATGTTTCACGCAGTCTCGGCCGGTGGCGTAGATCAGTTGCGACACCGGGTCGTAGATCGGCTGCTGGGCCAGGCCGGACAGGTCGAAGGCTGTCAGGTCTGCGGCCTTGCCGATTTCCAGGGAGCCCACTTGGCTTTCCAGGCCCATGGCCCTGGCGCCGTTGAGGGTAGCCATGCGCAGTGCGCGATGGGCATCCAGGGCGGTAGCCGACCCGGCCACGGCCTTGGCCAGCAGCGCGGCGGTACGGGTTTCCCCCAGCAGGTCCAGGTCGTTGTTGCTGGCGGCGCCATCGGTGCCTACCGCCACGTTGACTCCGGCCTGCCACAGACGTTCTACAGGGCAGAAGCCGCTGGCCAGTTTCAGGTTGGATTCCGGGCAGTGAATGACGCTGGTGTTGGTTTCTACCAGTAAAGCCAGGTCGTCATCGCTGATTTGGGTCATATGAACGGCCTGGAAGCGTGGTCCCAGCAGGCCCAGGCGAGCCAGGCGCGCCAGCGGTCGCTCACCGTGCTGTTCCACGGATTGCTGCACCTCATGGGCGGTCTCATGTACATGCATGTGGATCGCAGCGTCGAGTTCTTCGGCAATGATCCGGATTTTTTCCAGGTTCTCGTCGCCAACGGTGTAGGGTGCATGAGGGCCGAAGGTGATGTTGATCCGCGGATGATGCTTGAGATCGCCGAACAGCTCTACGCCCTGGCGGATGGCTTCGTCGGCATTCTGGGCACCGGGAATCGGGAAGTCGAGAATGGGGATGGCGACCTGTGCTCGCATGCCGCTGTTGTGCACCCGCTCACTGGCAACCTTCGGGAAGAAGTACATGTCCGAGAAACAGGTGATCCCACCCTTGATCTGCTCGGCGATGGCCAGGTCGGTGCCGTCGCGGACGAAGGCTTCATCCACCCACTTGGCTTCGGCGGGCCAGATGTGCTTTTCCAGCCAGGTCATCAGCGGCAGGTCATCGGCCAGGCCGCGAAACAGGGTCATGGCGGCGTGCCCGTGGGCGTTGATCAGGCCCGGGGTGAGCAGCGTGTCGGGCAGTTCGCGGATTTCCGTGGCGCGATACTTCAAGGCCTCGGCGCGTGGGCCGATGAACACGATGTGCCCGTCGCGGATGCCCAGGCCGTGTTCCCTGAGGACGACGCCGGCCGGCTCCACCGGCACCAGCCAGGTCGGGAGCAGCAGCAGGTCGAGCGCAATGTCGCGGTTCGGCATCGAGTATCGGTCCAAGGCTTTATATAAAAGGATGGCGAAGTATACCCGAGCGTCCTGGCAGGGGGATCGCTATAATCGGCGGCTTTTGTTCATGAGTGCGGGGTGAGGGATGCGCGATCGTCTGTTGGCTGCGGAGAAAGTCAGGGCCATTGAATGGCGGGATAGCACTCTGTACCTGCTCGATCAGCGGGCCTTGCCTTTCGAGGAGTCCTGGATTGCCTATGACAGCGCCGCTGGAGTGGCCGAGGCGATTCGCTCGATGGTGGTCTGTGGGGCGCCGGCCATTGGCATCAGTGCTGCCTACGGCCTGGTTCTGGCAGCACGTGGACGATCTGTCGCAGGTGGCGACTGGTTTACGGCGCTGGAAGAGGATTTCACCTTGCTGGCGGATGCCGCTCCTGCGGCGGTGAATCTGTCCTGGGCGCTCAATCGCATGCGCGAGCGCCTGGAGCGGGTCAGGGAACATGCTGATCCGTTGGCAGCGCTGGAAGCTGAAGCCCTGGCCATTCATGAGAGCGATCGCGAAGCCAACCTGACCATGGCTCAGCTGGGTGTGGACCTGATCCGGCGGCATCAGGGCAACCCCCAGGCCCTGTTGACTCACAGCAATACCGGCGCCCTGGCCACCGGTGGCTTCGGCACGGCCCTGGGGGTGATTCGCGCGGCCTGGCTGGAAGGTATGGTGGAGCGGGTCTACGCCGATGAAACCCGGCCCTGGCTGCAGGGTTCGCGCCTGACGGCCTGGGAGCTGGCCAGCGAAGGCATTCCGGTAACGGTAAATGTCGATGCAGCCGCCGCGCACATCATGAAGACCAAGGGCGTGACCTGGGTCGTGGTGGGGGCGGACCGTATCACTGCCAATGGCGATGTAGCGAACCAGGTTGGCACTTACCAGCTGGCGGTCAATGCCATGCACCACGGTGTTCGCTTCATGGTGGTGGCGCCCAGTTCGAGCATCGACATGAGCCTTGCCAGCGGTGATGACATTCCCTTGGCAGAGCGGGCGGGCGAGGAGTTGCTGGAGATCGCGGGCAAGCGCATGGGGGAGGGGGTAGAGGGCTTCAATCCGTTGTTCGATGTCACGCCAGCGGACCTGATCGATGCCATCGTCACCGAGAAGGGCGTTGTCGAGCGGCCGGACACGGCCAAGATGGCGCAATTGATGTGCCGCAAGCGCTTGCACTGACGAGTGTCCGGGCAAGTCGTTGGTGCCAGCTTCCCGGGAAAGCTGTCAGCTCAGTAAAAAGCGCTTAATTATGTGCGAATTTGGCCTCTGAGCCCCTCTCGTCTCTTATCAGGCTGTCACCGGTCAACTAACTATGCTCCATGCGCGTCAGGGGGATAGGTGCGTGGCGGCGATTGTGATAACATCCGGCGGTTTCCAAGGTGGTCCGACGCGGCTGCCTTCACTGCGCAAATCCATGGCATAACTTGTTGATTTGTCGTAAGTCGGTGCATGGCACTAGGCCTGCAGCGGCGAGCTTCGTTCGTCCCATATGGATGTGACGAAGTTTCACCAGAAAAAGGAATCAGGCTTCTCATGGGCGAACTGGCCAAAGAAATCCTCCCGGTCAATATCGAAGACGAGCTGAAACAGTCCTACCTCGACTACGCGATGAGCGTAATCGTCGGGCGGGCACTGCCTGATGCGCGCGATGGCTTGAAGCCCGTGCACCGGCGTGTGCTGTACGCGATGAGCGAGCTCGGTAACGACTGGAACAAGCCGTACAAGAAATCTGCCCGTGTTGTCGGTGACGTGATCGGTAAGTATCACCCGCACGGTGATACCGCGGTGTACGACACCATCGTTCGTATGGCCCAGCCATTCTCCCTGCGCTACCTGCTGGTAGACGGCCAGGGTAACTTCGGTTCGGTCGACGGCGACAACGCGGCGGCCATGCGATACACCGAAGTTCGCATGACCAAGCTGGCGCACGAGCTGCTGGCCGACCTGCACAAGGAAACCGTGGACTGGGTGCCGAACTACGACGGCACCGAGATGATCCCGGCGGTCATGCCGACCAAGATCCCCAACCTGCTGGTCAACGGTTCCAGCGGTATCGCCGTGGGCATGGCGACCAACATTCCGCCGCACAACCTCGGTGAAGTCATCGATGGTTGCCTGGCGCTGATCGACAATCCCGAGCTGACTGTCGACGAACTGATGCAGTACATCCCCGGCCCGGATTTCCCGACCGCGGCGATCATCAACGGTCGCGAAGGCATCATCGAGGCCTATCGCACCGGCCGTGGCCGCATTTATATGCGTGCCCGCTCGATCATCGAAGACATCGACAAGGTTGGCGGCCGCCAACAGATCGTCATCACCGAGCTGCCTTACCAACTGAACAAGGCGCGGTTGATCGAGAAGATCGCCGAGCTGGTGAAAGAGAAGAAACTCGAAGGCATCACTGAACTGCGCGATGAGTCCGACAAGGACGGTATGCGCGTCGTGATCGAGCTGCGTCGTGGCGAAGTGCCTGAGGTGATCCTCAATAACCTCTACGCCCAGACCCAGCTGCAAGCAGTGTTCGGCATCAACATCGTGGCGCTGATCGACGGCCGTCCGCGGATTCTCAATCTCAAGGATCTGCTGGAAGCCTTCGTTCGTCACCGTCGTGAAGTCGTTACCCGGCGTACCGTGTTCGAGCTGCGCAAGGCTCGTGAGCGTGGCCACATCCTTGAAGGCCAGGCCGTTGCCCTGTCCAACATCGATCCGGTGATCGCCCTGATCAAGGCCTCGCCGACGCCGTCGGAAGCCAAGGAAGCGCTGATCAGCACCCCTTGGGAGTCCAGCGCGGTCATGACCATGGTCGAGCGTGCCGGTGCGGATTCCTGCCGTCCGGAAAACCTTGATCCGCAATACGGTCTGCGCGACGGCAAGTACTTCCTGTCCCCGGAACAGGCACAAGCCATTCTGGAGTTGCGCCTGCACCGCCTGACTGGCCTGGAGCACGAAAAGCTGCTGGCCGAGTACCAGGAGATCCTCAACCAGATCGGCGAGCTGATCCGCATCCTCAATAGCGCCACGCGCCTGATGGAAGTGATCCGCGAAGAGCTGGAAGTGATCCGCGCTGAATACGGCGACGTGCGCCGCACCGAGATTCTCGATGCCCGCCTCGACCTGACCCTGGGTGACATGATCCCGGAAGAAGAGCGTGTGGTGACCATTTCCCACGGCGGCTACGCCAAGACCCAGCCGCTGGCAGCCTACCAGGCCCAGCGTCGTGGCGGTAAAGGCAAGTCGGCCACAGGCGTCAAGGATGAGGACTACATCGCTCACCTGCTGGTTGCCAACAGCCACACCACGCTGCTGCTGTTCTCCAGCAAGGGCAAGGTGTACTGGCTGAAGACTTATGAAATTCCTGAAGCATCCCGTGCCGCACGCGGTCGTCCGCTGGTCAACCTGCTACCGCTGGATGAGGGTGAATACATCACCACCATGCTGCCGGTAGAGGAGTACACCGAAGGTCACTACATCTTCATGGCGACCGCCAACGGCACCGTGAAGAAGACCCCGCTGGAGTCCTTCAGCCGCCAGCGCAGCGTGGGCCTGATCGCCCTGGAGCTGGACGAAGGCGACGTGCTGATCAGTGCCGCCATCACCGATGGCGAGCGTGAAGTCATGCTGTTCTCCGACGGAGGCAAGGTCACTCGCTTCAAGGAGTCCGACGTGCGCGCCATGGGCCGTACCGCTCGCGGTGTGCGCGGCATGCGCCTGGCGGAAGGTCAGAAGCTGATTTCCATGCTGATTCCGGAAGAAGGCAGCCAGATCCTCACCGCCTCCGAGCGTGGTTTCGGCAAGCGTACCGCCATTGGCGAGTTCCCCGAGTACAAGCGTGGCGGCCAGGGCGTTATCGCCATGGTCAGCAACGAGCGTAACGGTCGCCTGGTTGGCGCGGTGCAGGTGCTGGATGGTGAGGAGATCATGCTGATTTCCGATCAGGGCACCCTGGTGCGTACTCGTGTCGACGAAGTGTCGAGCCTGGGCCGTAACACTCAAGGCGTGACCCTGATCAAGCTGGCCAGCGATGAAACCCTGGTGGGCCTGGAGCGGGTGCAGGAGCCATCGGAAATCGAGGGCGAAGAGTTCGAAGGTGAAGAGGGTGCTGAATTCGAGGGAGCCGTGCTGGATGCGGTTGCCGATACCGATGAGGCAGCCGAAGGCCAACAGGCAGACGCCGCAGGCGAAGAAGAGTCGCAAGACTAAATAAATCGTAGCAGGGCAGAGTGTTTGCTCTGTCCGCTACCGTGAATGCATAGCGAGAGTGGATGTGAGCAAACGAGCCTATAACTTCTGCGCAGGTCCCGCTGCGCTACCTGAAGCTGTCCTGTTGCGTGCCCAGGCCGAATTGCTGGATTGGCATGGCAAGGGCCTGTCGGTCATGGAAATGAGCCATCGCAGCGATGAGTTCGTTTCCATTGCCACCAAGGCCGAGCAGGATCTGCGTGATCTGCTGAATATCCCCTCGAACTATAAAGTGCTGTTTCTGCAAGGCGGCGCCAGCCAGCAATTTGCCCAGATCCCACTGAACCTGCTGCCCGAGGGTGGCAAGGCCGACTATGTCGACACCGGTATCTGGTCGCAGAAAGCCATTGAAGAAGCCTCCCGCTACGGGCAGGTGAATGTGGCGGCCACTGCCAAGCCTTACGACTATTTCGCAATTCCCGGCCAGAACGAATGGCAGCTGTCGCCAGATGCGGCCTACGTGCACTACGCGCCGAACGAAACCATTGGCGGCCTGGAATTCAACTGGATCCCGGAAACCGGCGACGTTCCCCTGGTGGCCGACATGTCGTCCGACATCCTCTCGCGCCCTGTGGATATCTCCCGTTTCGGCATGATCTACGCTGGCGCGCAGAAGAATATCGGCCCCAGCGGCATCCTGGTGAACATCATTCGCGAAGACCTGCTGGGGCGTGCCCGTTCGCTGTGCCCGACCATGCTCGACTACAAGGTCGCGGCGGACAACGGCTCGATGTACAACACGCCGCCGACCCTGGCCTGGTATCTGTCCGGCCTGGTGTTCGAATGGCTCAAGGAGCAGGGCGGGGTTGAAGCCATCGCCAATCTCAATGAGGCCAAGCAGCGCACCCTGTACGATTTCATCGACGCCAGCGGCCTGTACAGCAACCCGATCAACAAGACCGACCGCTCCTGGATGAACGTGCCGTTCCGTCTGGCCGACGATCGCCTGGACAAACCGTTCCTGGTGGGCGCCGAGGCTCGCGGCCTGTTGAACCTCAAGGGCCACCGCTCGGTGGGTGGCATGCGCGCTTCCATCTACAACGCCGTGGACATCAACGCAGTCAATGCGCTGGTGGCCTACATGGCGGAGTTCGAGAAGGAACACGGCTGATGTCTGAGCAAGAACTCAAGGCCCTGCGCCTGCGTATTGACGCCCTGGACGAGAAGGTCCTGGAGCTGATCAGTGAGCGCGCGCGCTGTGCCCAGGAAGTGGCGCGGGTCAAGATGGGCTCTCTCGCCGAAGGCGAAGTGCCGGTATTCTATCGTCCCGAGCGTGAAGCCCAGGTGCTCAAGCGGGTGATGGAGCGCAACCAGGGGCCGCTGGGCAATGAAGAGATGGCGCGCTTGTTCCGCGAAATCATGTCTTCGTGCCTGGCCCTGGAGCAGCCATTGAAAGTGGCCTACCTCGGTCCTGAAGGTACCTTCACCCAAGCTGCGGCCATGAAGCACTTCGGTCATGCGGTGATCAGCAAGCCGATGGCGGCGATCGACGAGGTGTTCCGTGAAGTGGCGGCCGGCGCCGTGAACTTCGGCGTGGTGCCGGTGGAAAACTCCACCGAGGGTGCGGTGAACCACACTCTCGACAGCTTCCTCGAGCACGACATGGTGATCTGCGGTGAAGTCGAACTGCGTATTCACCATCATCTGCTGGTGGGCGAGAACACCAAGACCGACAGCATCAGTCGCATCTATTCCCATGCCCAGTCCCTGGCCCAGTGCCGCAAGTGGCTGGACGCCCATTACCCGAATGTCGAGCGCGTGGCGGTGTCCAGCAACGCCGAGGCGGCCAAGCGGGTCAAGGGCGAGTGGAATTCGGCGGCGATCGCCGGCGACATGGCGGCAGGCCTGTATGGCCTGACGCGCCTGGCAGAGAAAATCGAGGATCGTCCGGACAACTCCACGCGCTTTTTGATGATCGGTAATCAGGAAGTGCCGCCGACCGGCGACGACAAGACCTCGATCATCGTGTCCATGAGCAACAAGCCCGGTGCCTTGCACGAGCTGTTGGTGCCATTCCACGACAATGGCATCGACCTGACGCGAATCGAGACCCGACCTTCGCGCAGTGGCAAATGGACCTATGTGTTCTTCATCGACTTCGTCGGCCACCACCGTGATCCGTTGGTCAAGGGTGTGCTGGAAAAGATCAGTCAGGAAGCAGTAGCACTCAAGGTGCTGGGTTCCTACCCGAAAGCGGTTCTCTGAGGCTTTAACAATGAGTGGCGACTTCCTCGCACTGGCACAACCAGGCGTGCAACAACTTTCGCCTTACGTTCCGGGCAAGCCCGTGGACGAACTGGCCCGTGAGCTGGACATCGATCCGGCCACCATCGTCAAGTTGGCGAGCAATGAAAACCCGCTGGGCGCCAGCCCCAAGGCCCTGGCGGCGATTCGTGACGAGCTTGCCGAGCTGACCCGTTATCCGGATGGCAACGGTTTTGCCCTCAAGTCCCTGCTGGCCGAGCGCTGCGGCGTGGAAATCGACCAGGTGACCCTGGGCAACGGTTCCAACGACATTCTGGAGCTGGTGGCTCGTGCCTACCTGGCGCCTGGCTTGAATGCGGTGTTCAGCGAGCACGCATTTGCCGTCTACCCCATCGTTACCCAGGCTGTCGGAGCCCAGGCTCGCGTGGTTCAGGCCAAGAACTGGGGGCATGACCTGCCAGCCATGCTCAAGGCGATCGATGATCGGACCCGCGTGGTGTTCATCGCCAACCCGAACAACCCGACCGGTACCTGGTTCGGTGCCGAGGAGCTGGACGAGTTTTTGCAGGATGTACCGGCCCACGTGCTGGTGGTGCTGGACGAGGCCTATATCGAGTACGCCGAAGGCAGCGACCTGCCGGATGGCCTGGACTTCCTGGCGGCCTACCCGAACCTGCTGGTTTCGCGAACCTTCTCCAAGGCCTATGGCCTGGCAGCCCTGCGGGTCGGTTATGGGCTGTCGACCCCGGTGGTGGCGGATGTGCTGAACCGCGTGCGCCAGCCTTTCAACGTCAACAGCCTGGCCTTGGCTGCGGCTTGCGCCGCACTTGAGGATGTGGACTACCTGGCCGAGAGTCGTCGTCTGAACGAGGCCGGCATGCAGCAGTTGGAGGCGGGGTTCCGTGATCTGGGCCTGAGCTGGATTCCTTCCAAGGGCAATTTCATTGCCGTGGACCTGGGGCGTGAGGCTGCGCCGATTTTCCAGGGGTTGTTGCGCGAGGGGGTGATCGTGCGGCCGGTGGCCAACTACGGCATGCCAAATCATTTACGTATCACCATCGGCCTGCCGGCGGAAAATACTCGTTTCCTTGAGGCTTTGGCCAAGGTTCTGGCCCGTGCTTGATGTCATTCCAATGCAATCTGCTGTGCCTATGATCGGTCGCCTGGTGGTGATCGGCCTGGGGTTGATTGGCGGTTCCTTTGCCAAGGGTTTGCGTGAAAGTGGCCTGTGTCGCGAGGTAGTCGGTGTCGATCTGGATCCGCAGTCCCGCCAGTTGGCGGTCGAACTGGGGGTGGTGGATCGCTGTGAAGAGGATCTGGTCCTGGCTTGCCAGGGCGCCGATGTGATTCAACTGGCGGTGCCGATCCTGGCCATGGAAAAGCTGCTGGCTCTGCTTGCCGGCATGGATCTGGGCCAGGCGGTGCTGACCGATGTCGGCAGCGCCAAAGGCAATGTGGTGCGCGCTGCGCAAGAAGCTTTTGGCGGCATGCCTGCGCGTTTTGTCCCGGGGCATCCCATTGCGGGCTCCGAGCAGAGTGGTGTGGAAGCCTCCAACGCGCAGCTGTTTCGTCGGCACAAGGTGATCCTTACGCCTCTGGAGCAGACTGATGCCGCGGCGCTGGACCTGGTCGACAGGCTTTGGCGTGAGCTGGGGGCGGATGTCGAGCACATGCAGGTCGAGCGTCACGATGAAGTCCTGGCGGCGACCAGCCATTTGCCGCACCTGCTGGCGTTCGGTCTGGTCGATTCCCTGGCCAAGCGCAGTGAAAATCTCGATATCTTCCGTTACGCTGCGGGCGGGTTCCGCGATTTCACGAGAATCGCCGGCAGCGACCCGGTCATGTGGCACGACATCTTCCTTGCCAATCGCGAGGCGGTACTGCGCACACTCGATACATTTCGCAACGACCTCGACGCTCTGCGTGACGCGGTCGATGCAGGGGACGGGCATCAATTGTTGGGCGTATTCACTCGCGCCCGGGTTGCCCGCGAGCATTTCGGTAAAATCCTGGCCCGCCGGGCCTATGTGGACGCTATGAACTCCAACGATCTGATTTTTCTGGCAAATCCTGGTGGCCGCCTGTCTGGGCGGATTCGTGTACCGGGCGACAAGTCGATTTCTCACCGCTCGATCATGCTTGGCTCGCTGGCTGAGGGCACCACTGAAGTGGAAGGTTTCCTCGAGGGTGAAGACGCTCTGGCGACCTTGCAGGCTTTTCGCGACATGGGCGTGGTCATCGAAGGGCCGCATCATGGTCGTGTGACCATTCATGGTGTTGGCTTGCACGGCTTGAAGCCGGCTCCGGGGCCGATCTACCTGGGGAACTCCGGTACCTCGATGCGCCTGTTGTCGGGCTTGCTGGCTGCACAAAGCTTCGACAGCACGTTGACTGGCGATCCGTCCCTGTCCAAGCGTCCGATGAATCGTGTGGCGAACCCGCTGCGGGAAATGGGCGCGGTCATTGAGACGGCTGCCGAGGGTCGCCCGCCGATGGTGATTCGTGGCGGTCACAAGCTCAAGGGGCTGACCTACACCTTGCCGATGGCCAGTGCGCAGGTTAAGTCCTGCCTGTTGCTGGCAGGTTTATATGCCGAAGGGAAAACCACGGTCACCGAGCCGGCTCCGACCCGTGACCATACCGAGCGCATGCTGCGTGGCTTCGGCTACTCGGTGAATGTCGACGGCGCCACGGCCTCGGTCGAATCCGGCGGCAAGCTCAAGGCAACCCATATTGAAGTGCCTGCGGACATTTCTTCCGCGGCGTTCTTCCTGGTGGCTGCATCCATCGCCGAAGGTTCCGAGCTGGTGCTGGAGCACGTGGGCATCAACCCGACCCGTACAGGTGTGATCGATATCCTGCGGTTGATGGGCGCTGACATTCGTCTGGAAAACCAGCGCGAAGTGGGTGGCGAGCCGGTTGCCGATCTGCATGTGCGCGCCGCCAAGCTCAAGGGGATCGAGATTCCCGAAGAGTTGGTGCCGCTGGCAATCGATGAGTTCCCTGTGTTGTTCGTCGCGGCCGCTTGCGCCGAAGGGCGCACGGTGCTGCGTGGCGCTGAAGAACTGCGGGTGAAGGAGTCTGACCGTATCCAGGTGATGGCTGATGGCCTGCTGACCCTGGGGGTCAAGTGCGAACCGACCCCGGACGGCATCATCATTGAGGGTGGCCAGATCGGCGGCGGGGAGGTTCATGGGCATGGTGACCACCGTATCGCCATGGCTTTCAGTGTCGCCTCGCTGCGCGCCAACGCGCCGATCCGCATTCATGACTGCGCCAACGTTGCGACCTCGTTCCCGAACTTCCTTGCGCTGTGCGCGCAGGTGGGGATCCGTGTCACGCAAGAGGCTCAGTCGTGAATATCAAGGCGCCGGTGATCACCATCGATGGGCCGAGTGGTTCGGGTAAGGGCACCATTGCTGGCAAGCTGGCCAAGCATCTGGGCTGGTGTCTGCTGGACTCCGGAGCGCTGTACCGGCTGCTGGCGTTCGCTGCGCGCAATCATGGCGTCGATCTGACCAATGAAGAGTCGCTGAAATTGTTGGCGGCTCACTTGGATGTGCAGTTTCTCGGAGCTACTGAGAACCATCCGCAGCGGATCATTCTTGAGGGTGATGACGTGACGGATGACCTGCGCAACGAGCAGGTCGGGGCCTGGGCTTCTCAGGTTGCGGCGTTGCCTGCTGTGCGAGACGCCCTGCTGCAGCGTCAGCGTGCCTTTCAGGAGCCGCCGGGGTTGGTTGCCGATGGCCGCGACATGGGAACCGTGGTGTTTCCCGACGCTCCGTTGAAGATTTTCCTGACTGCCAGTGCCGAGGAGCGTGCTCGTCGCCGTTACTTGCAGTTGAAGGGAAAGGTCGATGGTGTTAGTCTGTCGAGTCTGCTAGATGAGATCCGTGCGCGTGATGAGCGCGATACCCAGCGAGCGGTGGCCCCGCTCAAGCCGGCGGCTGACGCCATACAGCTGGATTCCACGGAGTTGTCCATCGATCAGGTGTTGCAACGCATCTTGAGTGAAATCGCCATTCGCGATATCGCCGGGTGAACAAGAAGGATTGCAGGGGACCAGTCATAGTCCTGCGATCGTTCTTTTATATGAACGTAACCCACATCGTCTGGGATGTGGCAGATGGGCGGATTCTTCGCCCTTATCAACAGGAATTAAAATGAGCGAAAGCTTTGCGGAACTCTTTGAAGAAAGCCTAAAAACCCTGAACCTTCAGGCAGGCTCCATCATCACCGGTGTTATCGTCGACATCGACTACCAAGCGCGTTGGGTAACCGTTCACGCTGGTCTGAAGTCTGAAGCGCTGATCCCGCTTGAGCAGTTCTACAACGATGCTGGCGAACTGTCCATCAATGTTGGTGATGAAGTTCACGTTGCTCTGGATTCGGTTGAAGACGGCTTTGGTGAAACCAAGCTCTCCCGTGAAAAAGCCAAGCGCGCTGAATGCTGGATCGTTCTGGAAGCAGCCTTCGCAGCCGAAGAAGTGGTCAAGGGCGTTATCAACGGTAAGGTTAAAGGCGGCTTCACTGTCGACGTTAACGGCATCCGTGCGTTCCTGCCAGGTTCTCTGGTTGACGTCCGTCCAGTGCGCGACACCACGCACCTGGAAGGCAAAGAGCTCGAGTTTAAAGTCATCAAACTCGACCAGAAGCGCAACAACGTTGTCGTTTCCCGCCGCAGCGTCCTCGAAGCCGAGAACTCCGCTGAGCGTGAAGCTCTGCTGGAATCCCTGCAGGAAGGTCAGCAAGTCAAAGGTATCGTCAAGAACCTCACCGATTACGGCGCATTCGTCGATCTGGGTGGCGTCGATGGCCTGTTGCACATCACCGACATGGCTTGGAAGCGTATCAAGCATCCTTCCGAAATCGTCAACGTTGGCGACGAGATCGATGTCAAGGTTCTGAAGTACGATCGCGAGCGCAATCGTGTTTCCCTGGGCCTGAAGCAACTGGGCGAAGATCCATGGGTTGCTATCAAGGCTCGTTACCCAGAAAGCACCCGCGTTACCGCTCGTGTAACCAACCTGACCGACTACGGCTGCTTCGCTGAGCTGGAAGAAGGCGTGGAAGGCCTGGTACACGTTTCGGAAATGGACTGGACCAACAAGAACATCCACCCTTCGAAAGTCGTACAAGTCGGCGACGAAGTGGAAGTTATGGTTCTGGACATCGACGAAGAGCGTCGTCGTATCTCCCTCGGCATCAAGCAGTGCAAGTCCAACCCATGGGAAGACTTCTCTGGCCAGTTCAACAAGGGCGATAAGATCTCCGGCACCATCAAGTCGATCACCGATTTCGGTATCTTCATTGGTCTGGACGGCGGCATCGACGGTCTGGTTCACCTGTCCGACATCTCCTGGAACGAAGTGGGCGAAGAAGCCGTACGCCGTTTCAAGAAGGGCGACGAGCTGGACACCGTTATCCTGTCGGTTGACCCAGAGCGCGAGCGTATCTCCCTGGGTATCAAGCAACTGGAAAGCGATCCGTTCTCCGAGTACGTTCAAGAGAACGACAAAGGCGCAATCGTTAAGGGTGTTGTAAAAGAAGTTGACGCCAAAGGCGCCATCATCACCCTGGCTAACGATATCGAAGCTACTCTGAAAGCCTCCGAAATCAGCCGTGACCGCATCGAAGATGCGCGTAACGTTCTGAAAGAAGGCGAAGAAGTTGAAGCCAAGATCATCAGCGTTGACCGTAAGAGCCGTGTAATCCAGCTCTCGATCAAGTCGAAAGACGTTGAAGACGAGAAAGAAGCTATCCAGAGCCTGCGCGACAAGCCAGCTGCTTCGGATATCGCTGCTGGTCCTACAACTCTGGGTGACCTGCTGCGTGCACAAATGGAAAAGCAGAACTAAGTTCTGTCAGACCATAAAAAGGGCGACTTCGGTCGCCCTTTTTTGTGCCTGAAATTTGAGAGGTTGGGAGCAGGGTGCTGGGGAAACCAATTTGTGCAATGAGTTGTCTCTTTCTTAGGTGGGTCGGCTGCGTATTTGAGTCTAGGCTTACTCAATAGATGCATTATTCAAGCAGCATAAGCTGCCTTAAGGAAGAGCATGAGCAGGTTGGGTGTAGTGGTTTTGATTCTTCTTTTGGCAGGGTGTACGACCAATGTAAAGACCCATGCGACACGCGGGGTCAGTGGCATAGAGGTCGACTGTTCGGGGCTGGGGTCGGATTGGGATAAATGCTACAAGCGTGCTGCGCGTGAGTGTAAGACCAATGGCTACAAGGTCATTACCAAGTCCAGTGATGCCAAGGATGAGGAGGGGGATTATCCCTTCGGTTGGAATCCGGCGGGTTATCTGACCCGAACGATGCTGGTCATGTGTCGATAGGGCGGCTTTGCGTTTTTGTCACTGCATCTTCTACAAGAAAGGAGTTTGTATTGGTGTCGCAGATGGGCTGTTCAAAACCCTCAGAGCATGCTAAAACCTTTGAAGCACTGACCTAGCTGCTTGAAAAAGAAGGGAAAAATATGACGAAGTCGGAGTTGATCGAACGAATTGTCACCCATCAAGGGCTGCTCTCATCCAAGGATGTCGAGTTGGCCATCAAGACGATGCTTGAACAGATGTCTCAATGCCTAGCCACTGGCGATCGAATTGAGATCCGAGGCTTTGGCAGCTTTTCGCTTCACTATCGCGCACCTCGTGTAGGTCGTAACCCAAAAACAGGTCAGTCAGTCAGCTTGGATGGAAAGTTCGTTCCCCACTTTAAGCCGGGTAAGGAGCTTCGTGATCGAGTTAACGAAGAGGAGGTGGATGGCCTGTGAGCCTAAGATAAAAATACTCTAGATGAAGTCGCTTTTAGCATGCTTTTTGTTCGTCGAGTAAGGCGGAATGCTTGTCTTGTGTTGATCGAATAGGTCTTTGGCTTGAGTTGGGTTGCTTTTAAGCTATTTTTATAGTGCCACTTCTGGGTTTCTCCTGGCGACTTCCTTGTTTCTACCGTCTTAAAATCCCGCAGGGTTGATTGTTCTTCCTTTCAATCGAAGTGGGCATTAAGTCTTTTTTGATATCGACTGATGCTTTGCGATGGCAGTTCTGCTGCTTGCGCGATTACCTGGAGCAGTGTCTGCGGTATTCTGCGTTGCATTGAGGGTGGGATGTTTTTTTGATGGACAGTATGGCTCGGCAGGTTGTTGGCGGCGCATAATGTCATTTTCGAGTGTTTCAGATATTACTCTGTGGCGCCAGTTTTAGAAGGTACGGTAGATAATGGCCAGAATCCTTTTGACGGGAGCATCCGGTTTTGTAGGTGGCGCTGTTCATGAGTGTTTATCTAAGAGTTCACCCCATAAGTTAACTGTTGTGTTGCGAAAGCCCATTCCGGCCTTGGCAGCTACCACGTCTGTTACTCAGGTAGAACAGATTGATGGTATGACGGATTGGAGTTCGATACTGCTTGATTGCGATGTCGTAGTACATGCGGCTGCCCGTGTCCATGTAATGCATGAGTCCTCACTCGATCCTCTCGAGGCCTTCCGGAAGGTCAATGTGGAAGGGACGCTAAATTTGGCTCGCCAGGCAGCTCAGCGTGGTGTAGGTCGATTCATTTTTATCAGTTCCATCAAGGTTAATGGTGAGGGGACACTGCTCAATGTTCCTTACACTGCTGATGATGAGCCCGCCCCTACAGATCCTTACGGTATTTCCAAGATGGAAGCGGAAAAGGGCTTGATGATCATTGCCTCTCAAACAGGAATGGAAGTTGTAATTATTCGTCCAGTCCTTGTATACGGTCCTGGTGTTAGAGCAAACTTTTTCAATATGATGCGCTGGTTGTATAAGGGAGTGCCTTTACCTTTTGGGGCAATAGATAATCGTCGTAGTTTGGTGGCATTAGATAATTTGGTGGATCTGATTGTTACGTGTATTGATCATCCATTAGCTGCAAACCAGGTGTTTTTAGTTAGTGATGGTGAAGATCTTTCGACAACCGAACTGCTGAAAAGAACAGGGCGCGCATTGGGTAAACCTGCTCGCCTGCTGCCCATACCTAGTGGGATCCTGAGTTTTAGTGCTGCATTGATGGGCAAAACGCCTATTTCCCAACGACTGTGCGGTTCTCTTCAGGTTGATATATCCAAGAATCGCGAGCTATTGGGGTGGGTTCCTCCTCTGAGCGTAGATAAAGCACTTGATGCTACAGCGAAATACTTTATTGATAGTTGTGTTTGAGTTTTAATGTGTTTGAAGGGCTTTTTGGTTTGCGTGGCGTGGCTCTAATGGCTTTAAATTTTTCATGCGCTTTAAGGATTAAAGTTACATGGTGATTTTGTTTTTTATGTTAGTGGTAGCCGGTGTTTCGCTTCTACTAACTTGGGTATTGCGACGCTATGCTCTAGCTCGCAGCTTGATGGACGTTCCCAATAGTCGCAGCTCTCACTCGGTGCCTACCCCGAGAGGGGGAGGAGTTGCAATTGTCCTGAGTTTTCTGGCCGCTGCGCCTCTGTTGAGCGTGTTGGCTGATGTTCCTCCGCTGTCAATAGGCTCCTTATGGGGAGCAGGAGCACTGATAGCTGTAGTTGGTTTTTTAGATGATCATGGGCATATAGCGGCGCGTTGGAGGCTGCTCGCGCATTTTATAGCAGCGATCTGGGCGCTGAGCTGGCTAGGGGGATTGCCTGCGATTCATGTGTTTGGCTTTGATCTTAATCTTTCATGGCTTGGGCATATCTGCGCAATTTTCTACCTAGTCTGGATGCTCAATCTATACAACTTTATGGATGGTATCGATGGGATTGCCAGTGTTCAGGCAGTGAGTACATGTCTTGGTGCCTGCGTAATTTACTGGTTTGCTGATGCTCCATCATTGATTTGGCTGCCACTGTTATTGTCGATGGCAGTGCTGGGTTTTCTTTATTGGAACTTCCCTCCTGCACGTATTTTCATGGGGGACGCTGGCAGCGGTTTTCTTGGGCTTGTTCTGGGGGTTCTTTCCGTACAGGGAGCTTGGGCATCCTCGCACTTTCTTTGGGTGTGGTTGATTCTTCTTGGCGTCTTCATTGTTGATGCGACTTTTACTCTGATTCGGCGGTTAGTTCGCGGAGACAAGGTCTATGAAGCACATCGTAGTCATGCTTATCAGTTCGCCTCCCGCCAGTTTGGTCGGCATCTACCAGTGACCTTGGCGGTCTTGGGGATCAATACACTCTGGCTGCTGCCAATCGCCATAGGCGTGGGGCTGTTCGGGTTGGATGGTATTATTGGTCTGGTACTGGCTTACGCGCCGCTGGTTTTTCTTGCTTTCAGGTTTCGGGCGGGTGAGTTGGAGAAAACAGGCTGATACTGCCTAGTATTCGAGACTGCCAAATAGGGCGCTTTCCATCAGTATGCAACATAGATCGAGGCTGAAGGCCGAGGTTCGAAAAAGGAATTATGGATAAGATACGAACACTTCTGTTGAGGCTCCCGCGGCGGCAGAAGAGGGTGTTGCAGGTAGTCACCGATATTGTGCTGGTGTGGATCGCGCTGTGGATGGCTTTTGTCGTCAGGCTGGGTTTTGATGACCTGAACAATCCCTTTATTGTGCATTTCTGGCTATTCGCCAGCGCTCCGGTAGTGGCTATTCCGCTGTTCATTCGGTTCGGAATGTATCGCGCCGTCATGCGTTACTTCGGCAACGATGCCCTTATTGCTATCGTTAAGGCTGTAACCTTGTCGGCGCTGATTCTCGCTCTGATTGTCTATTTACATAGCAATCACCAGACCGTGGTGCCGCGCTCAATCGTATTCAACTATTGGTGGTTGAGTATGGTGATGATTGGCGGACTTAGGCTGGCGATGCGTCAGTACTTTCTTGGTGACTGGTTCACCACCGCCCAGCATGTACCCTTTACCAATCGTGATGATGGTTTGCCTAAGGTGGCTATCTACGGTGCTGGAGCGGCAGGCAATCAACTGGTGGCGGCGTTGCGATTGGGGCGGCTGATGCGTCCTGTGGCCTTTATCGATGATGACGGCAGTATTGCCGATCGGATGATCGCTGGGCTGCAGGTGTATAAACCCAAGCATTTGCAGCAAATGATTGATGACACGGGGGCAGAAGAGATTCTCCTGGCAATTCCCTCATCCAGTCGTAGCCGTCGAAGAGAGATTCTGGGGTATTTGGAAGGGTTCCCCTTACATGTACGAAGTGTTCCCGGTTTCATGGATCTGGCCAGTGGCCGAGTGAAAGTCGATGACATTCAAGAGGTGGACATAGCTGACCTGCTTGGGCGTGACGCGGTCCCGGCTCAAGTTGACCTGTTGGCGCACTGTATCAAGGGGCAGACAGTTCTGGTGACAGGTGCTGGAGGGTCTATTGGTTCTGAGCTTTGTCGGCAGATTCTGCTCCAGGGCCCTAGCACGCTAATATTGCTCGATCACAGTGAGTTCAATCTTTACAGTATCTTGTCCGAACTTGAGCAGCGTGTATCGAGAGAGTCTCGGCTTGTAAAACTATTGCCAATTCTTGGTTCGGTACGCAACTACGAAAAGTTGCTGTCAGTCATGAAAATCTGGAGCGTCGATACGGTTTATCACGCTGCTGCATATAAGCATGTTCCGATGGTAGAACATAATATCGCTGAAGGTGTACTTAATAATGTCATGGGGACGCTCAATACCGCGCAGGCCGCACTGCAATGTGGTGTAGCCAACTTTGTATTGATTTCTACGGATAAGGCGGTTCGCCCAACCAATGTCATGGGTAGCACCAAACGACTGGCGGAGCTTACGTTGCAGGCGTTGAGCAAGGAGCTGGCCCCGGTTCTGTTCGATGATTTGTCAAATGTGTCACGGGTTAATAAAACTCGTTTCACCATGGTCCGTTTCGGGAATGTACTGGGCTCTTCAGGTTCGGTTATTCCGCTATTCCATAAGCAGATCAAGTCTGGTGGCCCGTTGACGGTCACGCATCCAAAGATCACACGTTATTTCATGACCATCCCAGAGGCTGCCCAATTGGTCATTCAGGCAGGTTCGATGGGGCAGGGAGGGGACGTATTTGTATTGGATATGGGCGAGCCAGTCAGAATTGTCGAGCTGGCAGAAAAAATGATTCATCTTTCCGGGCTGAGTGTTCGCTCGGAGAAAAATCCTCATGGTGATATCGCGATTGAATTTACTGGCTTGCGGCCTGGTGAAAAGCTTTACGAAGAGTTGCTGATTGGAGACAACGTCGCCGCTACTCAGCACCCGATGATCATGAGTGCCAACGAGGATCATCTACCGTGGGAAACACTCAAGCTGAAGCTCGCTGAACTCCTTGCAGCCCTTGAGTTGGACGACTATGCAAGAGTTCGCCAGTTGCTTCGCGAGACCGTAAGTGGCTACACACCGGATGGTGAAATCGTCGACTGGGTCTATCAGCAGCGTCGTCTCAAACCTTGAATCTACATAAGCAGTAACTCTCTGGCTTTTGATTTGCTCGTGGCATCAACCTAGGTTTGGAAGGCAGCTTTGGAAAGCTGCTTTCCTTACTCGATGTCATGGAGCGTCACTATGCGTAACTCTTTTTTCACCTCATTGATCTTTGCTTTTCTCGCCAGCTTTGCACTTGTCACTCAAGCAGCGCCGGGTCCCCAGACCCAGCCCGGTTCTGCGCAAGTGGCGGAGCAGGCGCCGATTCAAGCGAGCAAGGTCAACCTCAATACGGCGGATGAGGCTGTGCTGCAACGCGAGCTTTATGGGGTGGGGGCTGCCAAGGCCAAGGCGATTGTCGCTTATCGGGAAGAAAATGGGCCCTTTGCTTCGGTGGACGAGTTGCTGGAGGTCAAGGGGATTGGCAGGGCAATTCTGGAACGAAATCTGGATAAGCTCGAAGTCAATTGAGTTCTCCCGCATAACGTTTGAAGGCCGGTCTCTGACCGGCCTTTTGTATTTCATGAGTGGGGTAGCTGACAGTGAATCTCTATCGCCTGGATTGATTATTTTCATGATGGCTCGAAAATATTATGGAAATAATATTTTTGGGCGCCAAATGTTTCTGGCCGAAGGCGCTCATTACTTTCATGCATTGTCAGGAGTCCAGCTATGAGTTCGATTCAATCCCAAGGTACAGCATTGGTCACTGGGGCCTCATCCGGTATTGGAGCGGTTTATGCCGAGCGACTGGCGGCGCGAGGTTTTGATTTGTTGCTGGTTGCTCGGGATGAGGGACGTTTGAAGGTGGCAGCCAATGCGTTGAGCGATAAATATAACGTGCAAGTGGAGGTGTTGAAGGCGGATTTGACGCTCAAGAAGGACTTACTGAATGTCGAGCAACGTTTGCGCGACGACTCCCGTATCAGCTTGCTGCTGAACAATGCGGGAGTAGCTGCCAACGGGGCTTTGGCTGGCGCCGACCTGGATCAGATGGAGCACATGATTCAGCTCAATGTAGTGGCACTGACCCGGCTGGCCGGGGTGGCTGCAACGAGTTTCTCTGCGACTGGGCGTGGGGCGATTATCAATATTGCCTCGGTGGTGGCCTTGATTCCTGAGCGTTTCAACGCGACTTATAGTGCAACCAAGGCATATGTACTCAGTTTGACTCAGTCGCTGCAGGCTGAGTTGAAGGGCAGCGGGGTTCGTGTACAGGCTGTCTTGCCGGGTGTCACTCGTACCGAAATCTGGGAGCGTTCAGGGCTCGATGCCAAGGCCATTCCGGCGGAAATGGTGATGGAGGTACAGGAGATGGTCGATGCGGCGTTGAGCGGCTTGGATCAGGGTGAGTTGATTACATTGCCTTCGCTACCCGATCCTGCGGATTGGCAGGCTTTGGTGGCGGCGCGCTTGGCTCTTGGCCCCAATCTGTCCAGGAGCAGTGCGGCCGCTCGCTATAAATAAGAAGAGTAGGTTGGAGCGGATCGCTTCAGCGCCGCTCCTGTTCCTTCAGGCCCTCGCGAACCACCTCCAGTATCCGAGTTCCCAACTCCGGGTTTTCCACGCTACGAGAAAGCATGAGTGCACCGACCAAGGTGGACATGAGCATCAGGCTTCGCTCGGCTTTCTGTTCGCCTTCCAGCACCGATTCTAGTTGTTCCAGCCTGGTGTTGAGCACCTCATCTGTAGTCGCACTGGGTTGCCCGCGCTGGCCGAGTTCCGAGCTCATGGTCGGTAGCGGGCAGCCTTGATGAGGGGACTTCTGGTGCCACTCGCAGAGGTAGTTATCGATAAAGGCTGGCAGTGGATGCTCTTGTGCGAACAGTGCAGCGCAATGGGCGTCCAGCTCTTGGGCGGCGGCGCGCAGGGCTTCTTCTACCAGTTCATCCTTGGACTTGAAGTGGGAATAGAAGCCGCCATGGGTCAACCCCAGGGCTTTCATCAGGGGCTGTAGACCTGTTGCACCTATCCCGTCACGCCGAAAACGTTCTGAAGCTTCCTTGATAATGCGTTGATGAGTCTGGGCTTTATGGTCTGGCGAGTAACGCATTTGAGAAACCTCCGCAACTAGAAGGCCATTTTAACCAAGGATTATCAGATCATGCCCCTACTTCTAGGCAGGGATTGTCAGCGTTGACAGCTTCCCGACAGCTTTTCGTGAGGGCATAAGGGGGGTGATTGAAGTTGGCACGATAAGTGATTACCTGCTGTTCATGAATTGTTGAACAATCGTGAGGTGCCCCCATGAGCGACGGACTATCCCTGGCGGACCACATTACTGTGGAACTGCGGGCTGACATCATCGGTGGTCGTTTATTGCCCGGAATGGCGCTGGTGGAAAGCGAGCTGGTCAGTGCCTATAACGCCTCACGCAATACCATCCGTGAAGCCCTGCACCGCCTGGGGCAGGAAGGGCTGACCTGGTACGTGCGGCACAAAGGCGTGGTGGTCCGTCGCCTTGGTGCTGATGACGTGCGGGATCTGTTCCGAGTGCGCCGTACCCTGGAGTTGCAGGCCATCGCCAATGCTCGCCCGCTACGCGAGTACCAGTCCGATCGCATGCTCGATGCCATCGAAGCGGCGGAGCTTGCCCGGGAGCGCGAGGACTGGCGCGCCGTGGGAACCCATGGCCTGCGTTTTCACCAGCATGTGGTGGGGTTGCTGGGCTCGCCACTATTCGATGAGTTCTTCACCAACGTGGTGGCGCAGTTGCGCCTGGTGTTTTGTACGGCGCCGGATGAGGCGCGGTTTCAGGCGCCCTGGCTGGTCCGTGACCGACAGATCCATGAATGGCTTCTGGAGGGTGACAAGGCGGCCGCCATCGAGGCCATGGAGTTGTACCTGGACGACTCGGAGCGCCTGCTGTTGGACATGCTCGACCAATCCCTGTGTCACTGAATGAGGGCGATACCCATGTACAAAGACTATCCAGCGGCTTATCAGGTCAGCAAAGGTTCGGCGCTACAGGTGGACAAGGCGTTTTACGAACGCATTCGGCACAATCAGGGCCAACGCCATCTGATCGAGCAGTTCGAGGTTCCGATCCGTACCGGACGCGCCTGGAAGGTGCCCGCCGGGCACGTATTTCGGGTGACCACCCCGGTAGGGCCGCAGGTGGGCGACTTCAACGTATGGAATGCCAACGATCCGCGTGAGCGCCTCTGGGCTGCGCGCACCCGGCAGTTGCAGGGGGCGCATGTCAGTACCCACGACCGGCTCTGGTCGAACCTGCCTTTTCTGCGGCCGCTGGTGACCATCACCGATGACAGCCTGGCCCATTACGGCATCGACGAGCATGGTGGCCGCCTGCACGATCTACTGGGCACCCGTTGCGACCCCTATGTGAATCGCATGCTTACCGGCGAGGACTTTCACCATCACTGCCATTCCAACCTGACGCGGGCAGTGCTGCCTCATGGCCTGACCGAGTTCGATGTGCATGATGTGTTGAACATCTTCCAGTGCACGGGCCTGAACCATGACGACATGTACTTCATGAAGGCCTGCCCGGCGCAGAAGGGGGATTATCTGGAGTTCTTCGCCGAAATCGACCTGCTCTGTGCATTGTCGACCTGTCCGGGCGGAGATCTGTCCTTGCCGATGTGGGGGCCTGAAGCCCAGGACCCGTTAAGCGTGTGCCGTCCACTGGGAGTGGAAATCTATCGTCTGGACGAATCGCTGCTCGAAGGCTGGAGCCAGCCGCAACGTGCAGCCTATAAGGGCCAGCACGGGTTGCACATTGCCAAGGCCGAATGGGAGCGCTGAGCTTCCAGGCAGCCCCTGCACGTTAGGGTGAAGGGGCTGTAGGCTTAACGATCCTGCGCTTCCTTGGCATCCATTTGTGCGTTGCGCTCGGCCACGCGCTTGCGTTGCTCATCGGTCAGCTCGACCTTGTTGGCGGTGTCGCGCAGCATCATCAAGCCGCCAACGATAGAACCGATAGCAACCACCAGAATCAACCAGGCATACCAGGGCATAGGGCTCTCCTTAATGGGCAGTAGCCCGCAGGCGAAGGTTCGCCTTCGGGCCTGCCTATAACGCTTTGAGTTAAAGCGCTTCGCAGTGGTTCCATTGTATGCCTGATCCGCCTGGTGCGAGCAGAGCGCGGTTCAACGGCCGGTGAGCATGGCGTCCACCGGCGCGTCGGCCCGCAGTTGCCCGGTCAGCAGGAAGTAGATGAAGCCCAGGGCCATGAACATCAGAAATATCAGGCCGATCAGGGCATTGAACCAGGCCATGGCCACCAGGCAGACCGCGGCCAGTGCCAGGGCGATGGCCGGCACCAGCGGGTAGCCCGGGGCGCGGAAGCTGCGTGGCAGATTCGGTTCCGCCCTGCGCAGTTTGAACAGGCTGAGCATGCTCATGATGTACATCACGATGGCACCGAACACCGCCATGGTGATCATGGCGGCAGTGAGGGTCATGCCGCCAAGGTTGATCAGGCCATCGCTGTAGATGGCGGCGATGCCGATCAGGCCGCCGGCGATGATCGCCCGATGTGGCGTCTGAAAGCGCGACAGCCTGGCCAGGGAGGCAGGCAGGTAACCGGCCCGGGCCAGGGCGAAGAACTGGCGCGAGTAGCCGAGAATGATCCCGTGGAAACTTGCCACCAGGCCGAACAGGCCGATCCATACCAGCATGTGCAGCCAGCCGGAACTGTCACCCACAACGGTCTTCATCGCCTGGGGCAGCGGGTCGTTGATGTTCGACAAGCTGCGCCAGTCCCCCACGCCGCCGGCGAAGAACATCACCCCCATGGCCAGCAGCACCAGGGTCAGGATGCCGCTGATATAGGCTTTGGGAATGGTGCGCTTGGGGTCCTTGGCTTCTTCGGCAGCCATGGCCGCGCCTTCGATGGCCAGGAAGAACCAGATGGCGAAGGGAATGGCGGCGAACATCCCGGCAATTGCCGGGGCGCCGAAGGCGTCGGCGCCTGCCCAGCCGTTGAGGGCGAAGTTGCTGAAGCTGAAGGCCGGGGCCACCACGCCCATGAACACCAGGAGTTCGGCCACCGCCAGCACGCAGACCACCAGTTCAAAGGTGGCTGCCAGTTTCACCCCGAGAATGTTCAGGCCCATGAATACGATGTAGGCGCCAACCGCGGCATGTTTCGGATCCAGGGCCGGGAATTGCACGTTCAGGTAAGCGCCGATGGCCAGGGCGATGGCGGGAGGGGCGAAGACGAATTCGATCAGGGTGGCCAGCCCCGCGATCAAGCCGCCTTTTTCACCAAAGGCGCGACGGCTGTAGGCAAACGGGCCGCCCGCGTGGGGAATCGCCGTGGTCAGCTCGGTGAAACTGAATATAAAGCAGGTATACATGGTCGCCACCATCAGCGAGGTCACGAGAAACCCCAGGGTTCCTGCCACGCCCCAGCCATAGCTCCAGCCGAAGTACTCCCCGGAAATCACCAGTCCGACTGCGATGCCCCATAAATGCAGCGTGCCCAAGGTGGGCTTGAGTTGTGTGCTCATCGGTTGCTCCCTGAACGATTAGGACGTGCTCGCGGCTGTTCTGTGCAGTGCCCATGCCAGTTCCTGGAACACCGTCGTAAAGCACGAAAAGCTGTCGTATCGAGGATGTTTCGCCGATTTTTAGCACTATTGACCTTCAGTGCATGGGGGCGTGATGCCTCGCATCGGGGCAGCCGCGCTCCAGAGGCGAGCGATGCGCTTCATCGCCCCTCGTAAAGGCTGGATGACGCCAGTCTTTACGCTTTCTTTATGCGCTGCCCGCCCCGTCGATCTCGTTCCTTTACAGGCACCCTGCGGACAATGTCTGCATTCGCGGCAATCGCCGTACCACGGAGACATTCAATGAACATTCTGGACGCGGTGTCGCTGCTGCTGGCAGTGGGCCTGTTCATTTATCTATTGGTTGCGCTGCTGCGCGCGGATCGGAACTAGGAGCTGCGGTTATGCACAGTTATGACTATTGGCTGATCCTCGCCTTCTTCGCTCTGGTGCTGTTGCCCGCACCTTGGCTGGGGCGCTTCTACTACCGGGTGATGGAGGGCCAGCGCACCTGGCTGACCCCGGTTCTGGGCCCGGTGGAGCGTGTCTGCTATCGAATCTCCGGGGTCGATCCACAGGTTGAGCAGAGCTGGCAGAAATACACCCTGGCTCTGCTGGCCTTCAACCTGGCCGGGTTTGTCCTGCTGTTTGCCATCTTGCTGTTTCAGGATCACCTGCCGCTCAATCCGCAGCATCTTCCGGGGCAGGAATGGACGCTGGCGTTCAACACCGCAGTCAGTTTCATGACCAACACCAACTGGCAGTCCTACAGCGGCGAAGCCTCCCTGAGCTACCTCAGCCAGATGGTCGGCCTTACCGTGCAGAACTTCGTCAGCGCTGCCACCGGGCTGGCGGTGCTGGTTGCCTTGTGCCGTGGCATTGGCCGGCGTTCGGTGCGCACCCTGGGCAACTTCTGGGTCGATATGACCCGCGCCACCCTCTACGGCCTGCTGCCGCTGTGCCTGCTGCTGGCGCTGTTCCTGGTCTGGCAGGGCGTACCCCAGACCTTTGCCCATTACGTGGATGCCCTGACCCTGCAGGGCAATGACCAGGTCATTCCGCTGGGCCCGGCCGCCAGTCAGATTGCCATCAAACAGTTGGGCACCAACGGTGGCGGTTTCTTCGGCGTCAACTCGGCGCACCCGTTCGAGAACCCCACGGCCTGGAGCAATCTGTTCGAACTGGTATCGATCATCCTGATTCCGGTGGCCCTGGTGTTCACCTTCGGCCATTACGTCAAGGACCTGCGTCAGAGCCGGGCGATCATCGCCTGCATGTTCGCCTTGTTCCTGATCGGCGGTGCTACCTCGCTGTGGGCGGAGTATCAACCCAACCCGGCGTTGCAGAACGCAGCGGTAGAGCAGGCTGCGCCCCTGGAAGGCAAGGAGGTCCGCTTCGGCACCACTGCCACGGTGCTCTGGTCGGTGACCACCACTGCGGCCTCCAACGGTTCGGTGAATGGCATGCACGACAGCCTCAACCCGCTGAGCGGCATGGTGGCGCTGATCAACATGATGGTCGGCGAAGTGATCTTCGGCGGCGTCGGTGCGGGCCTCTACGGCATGTTGCTGAACGTGTTGATCGCAGTGTTCCTGGCCGGGCTGATGATCGGTCGCACCCCGGAATACCTGGGCAAGAAGCTACAGGCCAAGGAGGTGCAGTTGCTGGTAGTGACCCTGATGGTGATGCCCATCGGCGTCCTGGTGCTGGGCGCCCTGGCCGCCAGCTTGCCGGGGCCGGCAGCAGCCATCAGCAACCCGGGGCCCCATGGCTTCAGTCAACTGCTCTACGCCTACACCTCGGCCAGCGCCAACAACGGCTCGGCGTTCGGTGGCTTCAGCGCCAATACCCCGTTCCATAACCTGATGCTGGGCCTGGGCATGCTGATCGGTCGCTTCGGCTACATCCTGCCGGTGCTGGCCCTGGCCGGCAGCCTGGCGATGAAGAAGACCGCACCCATCGGCCAGAACAGTTTTCCCACCCATGGCCCGCTGTTCGTGGCCTTGCTGACCGTGACCATCTTGCTGGTGGGCGGCCTGACCTTCCTGCCGACCCTGGCGCTGGGCCCAATCGCCGAACACCTGAGCATGGGCTTCTGAGGACCTGATGATGAATATGCATGTTCCTGCCTCGAACAAAGCCGCCGATGCGCTCGCCAAGAGCCAGCCGGCCGAGGCCGAAGTGGCGAGTACCGCAATCTCGGCCCTGTGGCGCCCGGCGCTGATCCAGGCTTTCGTCAAGCTTGACCCGCGCCAGTTGCAGCGCTCGCCAGTGATGCTGGTGGTGGAACTGACAGCGATCCTGACCACCGTGCTGTGTTTCATTTCGGACACCGCAGTGCCGACCTTCGTCGCCGCCCAGATTGCTCTCTGGCTGTGGTTCACGGTGCTCTTTGCCAACTTCGCCGAGGCCCTGGCGGAAGGCCGCGGCAAGGCTCGTGCCGACAGCCTCAAGGCCGGTAGCGAGGGCTTGAGCGCCCGCCGCCGGGCCAGCGACGGCAGCTATCAGCTGGTGCCGGCGGTCAATCTGCGCAAAGGCGACGTGGTACGGGTCGAAGCCGGCGAAATGATTCCCGGCGATGGCGAGGTGATCGAAGGTATCGCCGCGGTCAACGAAGCGGCAATCACCGGTGAATCGGCTCCGGTGATCCGGGAATCCGGCGGTGACCGTTCGGCGGTGACCGGCAATACCCGGCTGGTCTCCGACTGGCTGCTGGTGCGCATTACCAGCAACCCCGGCGAGTCGACTCTGGACCGCATGATCGCTCTGGTGGAAGGCGCCAAGCGGCAGAAGACACCGAACGAAGTGGCCCTGGATATCCTGCTGATCGGCCTGACCCTGATCTTCCTGCTGGTGGTGGTGACTCTGCAGCCCTTCGCCCACTTTGCCAATGGCAGCCTGCCGCTGGTGTTCCTGGTGGCGCTGCTGGTGACCCTGATCCCCACCACCATCGGCGGCCTGCTCTCGGCCATCGGGATCGCCGGGATGGACCGCCTGGTGCGCTTGAACGTGATCGCCAAGTCCGGGCGTGCGGTGGAGGCGGCGGGTGACGTGCACGTGTTGCTGCTGGACAAGACCGGCACCATCACTTTCGGTAACCGCCGTTGCAGCGCCATCTACCCGGCGCCGGGCGTCAGTGCCCAGGTACTGGCCGAAGCGGCTTTGATGGCCTCCCTGGCGGACGACACCGCCGAAGGCAAGTCCATCGTCGAGTACCTGCGGGAGCTTTATCCACAGCCCGAGCCGGGCAGCGATCTGCTGACGGCAGTGCCTTTCAGCGCTGAAACCCGGCTGTCCGGGGTCGATTA
>NZ_VYKE01000428.1:0-965 GCF_032424515.1 Pseudomonas sp. JV245A | reverse complement strand
AACCTTGTATGCGCGCCTGCGGGCCGACAAGGCGCCGGTCTGCGCCTGGCGCCGCATCGAGGCCGCAGCCCGGCCCTTGCTGCTGCCGGTGGCGGTGGCGGTAGGCTGCCTGGCCGCCTTCCACTGGCTACCGACGCTGGCCGCCCAGGGCCTGACCGTCGCGGGTTTCGTGGCTGTCGGGCTGCTGGCCCAGCGCCGCCTGGGGCAGCAGCTCAAGCAGATTGTCAGTAGCACACCGAATACCTTTGCCGATCCGATCTGCGCCCTGGCCTACAGCGAAGCACTGGGGCCGGCGGCGCAGTTGCAGATGATCCTGATCAGTGAGGAGGCGCGCCTAAAGACCGCCCTGACCCGCCTCAGCGATCTGGCCCGGCAGATGGCTACCGCAGCGGCCGATTCCAGCCAATTGTCCAGCCGCACCGAGTCGGCGCTGCTGGAGCAGCGGGCGGAAACCGACATGACCGCGGCCGCCATGACCCAGATGGCTGCTTCAATCACCGAGGTCGCTGAACACGTCCAGCACACCGCCAGCGAAGCCCACACCGCCAACCTGCTGGCTCGGCAGGGCAGCGAGGTGGCCGGCACCTCGCGGGATGCCATCCAGTTGCTGGCGCGCACCGTGACCCAGATCAACCAGGCCGTGGGCGATCTGGCCGGGCAGACCCAGGAGATCATGGTGGCGGCGAGCATGATCCAGGCGATTGCCGACCAGACCAACCTGCTGGCCCTGAATGCGGCCATCGAGGCAGCCCGAGCTGGTGAGCAGGGCCGTGGTTTTGCCGTGGTCGCCGATGAGGTGCGGGCCCTGGCCGGCAAGACCCGCGAGTCGACCCAGCAGATCCAGGGCATCATCCAGAGCCTGCGCGCCGGGGCCGACGAAGCCGTGCAGATCGCCAGCCTGGGCATCGAGGAGGCGGAGCAGGGCGTGCAGCAGGTGGTCCAGGCCCAGCAGGCGCTGCAAGGCA
>NZ_VYKE01000427.1:0-965 GCF_032424515.1 Pseudomonas sp. JV245A | reverse complement strand
TCCTACAGGGCTGGGCTTTTTTTTGCCTTTTATTGGAATGATCATTCCATAATTAATTGAACACGGGAGAGACGCAGATGGCCAAGCAACCAGGATCCATTGCGGTATTAGGCATCGGCATCATGGGCGCCGCAGTGGCGCGCAATCTGCGGCGCAAGGGCTTTGCGGTACGGGCCTGGAACCGCACGCTGCAACGGGCCCAGGCGCTGATCGCGGACGATATCCAGGTATTTGCCGAGCCCGCCGAGGCGGTACGCGGGGCGCAAGTGATCATCACCCTGGGCAAGGACGGTGCCGCCGTGCTGCAAGCCATGCAGCAGGCACGGGACGGTTTCGAGCCTGGGGCGCTCTGGCTGCAGATGGCCACCGTGGGGATCGAGGCCAACGACGAACTGCAAGGCTTTGCCCGGGATGGCGGGCTGGTCTTCTACGATGCCCCGGTGCTGGGCACGCGCCAGCCTGCGGAGCAGGGCCAGTTGGTGGTATTGGGCGCGGGCCCCGAGGCTCATCGGCCGGCGTTGCAGTCGCTGCTGGAGGCCATCGCCAAGCGTGTGCTCTGGGTTGCCGAACAGCCGGGAGCCGGCAGCCGCCTGAAGCTGGCCCTCAACAGCTGGGTGCTGGCCCTGACCCACGGCGCCGCGGAAAGCCTGGCCCTGGCCAAGGGGCTGGGGCTGGACCCGGCGCTGGTGGTGGAACTGGTCAGCGGCGGGCCCCTTGACAGCGGCTATTTCCAGGCCAAGACCCGGGCCATGCTCAGTGGCGACTACAGCCCCAGCTTTACCCTGGCCAACGCCCTGAAAGACGCCGAATTGATGGTGGCGGCGGCCGCCAGAGCCGGGGTCCGGCTGGATCTGGCCGAGGCCGGAATCCAGCGTTTCCAGCGCGCCCTGGAGCAGGGCCATGGCGACAAGGACATGGCGGCCTCCTACCTCGGCTGAGCGGTTTCTTCTAGCGCTGATGCAGGC
>NZ_VYKE01000426.1:0-966 GCF_032424515.1 Pseudomonas sp. JV245A | reverse complement strand
GCCGCCGCCCTTCCTGGCCGGCCCGTTGTGCCTCGGCCTCGGCGGCGCCGACCCGGGCCTGGGCTTCGGCGATCAGGCTCTGCTGCTGTTGCTGGCGGGCGGCCAGATTGGCCAGCCGCGCCTGCCCGGCACGCTGTTCGGCCTGGGCCTCGCGCAGCGCCGCTTCCGCCTGTTCGACCCGGGCCCGGTAGTCGCTGTCGTCGATCCGCGCCAGCAGGTCGCCAGCCTTGAGCGGCTGGTTGTCCCGGACCTCGACCGCCACCAGGTAGCCGGCGACCCGGGGCGCGATGGTGACGATGTCCGAGCGCAGGTAGGCATCGTCGGTCTCCACCAGGAAACGCCCGTTGAACCACCAGCGCAGGCCCCAGGCCAGAACCAGCAGCAACACCAGCGCCAGCCCGGCATAACCGAGTAAGCGACGGCGGGTGACGGCTTGCGCCGGGGAAGCGGGAACAGGGGTCTGGGTCATTGCAAAGGCTCGTTGGGGGTTCGCGGGAAAGGGTTGGCCGCAGCCCGGCTCGGCTGCGGCAGGACAATCGGCGGCGCGCTGCGCCAGCCGCCGCCCAGGGCCTTGAACACCAGCACCTGGGTATCGATGACGGCGGCATCGGCCTGCGCTGCCGCGGCCCGGGTACGTACATCGGTGCGCTGGGCATCGAGGTAATCCAGGGCCGTGGAGGCACCGGCGGCCCTGGCTAGCCCGGCCAGGCGCAAGGCCTGGTGGTCACGTTCGGCTGCCAGGTGCAGGGCTTGCTGGCGCTGCAACGCGGCCTGGTAGTCGCTCAGGGCCTGTTGCTGCTCCTTCAGGGCCGCCAGGATGCTGCGGTCGAAATCCGCCAGTGCCGCGCTTTCTCCGGCGCTGGCCTGGGCGATGCGGGCGCGGGCGGCATTGAGGTTGGGCAAGCTCCAGGACAACAGCGGCCCCAGTTGCCAGACCGACGCGTCGCGGTCATCGAAACCTGCGGG
>NZ_VYKE01000425.1:0-967 GCF_032424515.1 Pseudomonas sp. JV245A | reverse complement strand
CTGCTGTCCGCCGCCGAGCCCGTCCAGGCGGCGACCCTGTCGCGGCCCCGGGCACTGCTGGACGCCTCGAGCATCTTTTCCACCCTGCGCCAGGATGAGAAGGACACCTTCAGCCAGAACATGCACCTGCAGACCTACCGTGCCGGCGAGACCATCCTGGCCCAGGGCGAGGTCAGCGATCACCTGTTCATCATCGAATCCGGGGTGGTTTCGGTGACCATGCAACGCGACGGCAAGCCCTTCGAGGCCGGGCGCATGGGGCCGGGGGAGGTCATCGGCGAAGCCGGCGTGGTGGCCGATCAAGCCACAGTGGCGCAGTTTGCGGCCAAGACCTTCTGCAGCCTCTACCGCATCGACAACGAGTTCCTCAAGCCCTGCCTGGATGCGCGCCACGACATCAACGAGGCCATGAAGAACCTCTTGGATTTTCGCCGGCACATGGCCCAGACCCTGTCCCAGGCTGCGCCCAAGCCAGCGCCCAGGAAGGGTTTCCTGCAATGGCTGCGCAGCCGCACCTGAGGCGCCGGCCACCCCAAGCCCCGGCCCGGCCCTGGCCTGACAATATCCCTGACATCGCCGCGTCTGCGCGCAGCCGTTCGCAGCCTGCGGCAGCGGCTACAAAAGTCGCCGAACGGCACTGGCCCTGTAGCCGCTGCTGAGCTTGCGAAGCTGCGCAAAGGCCCGCAGGGCCTTGCCTGGCGATCTCCCGCCCTGCCTCGCCAAGGCGCTGGGCCGCGACGGCATTGGTCTCCTCAAGCTCCCCGATAGCGGTCATGGGCCTGGGTGCGTGCGGCACGTAACGTAGCCCCACCTCGACCCGTGCTGTAGCGGTGGGCTTTCGCCACATCCCCCAGGAATGAAACGTGCGGCCTTACTTGAAATACGCCCGCGGCGTGGTGCCGGTCATGGCCTTGAAGAAGGCGATGAAGATGCTGTCGCTGGCAAAGCCCAGTGCGCAGGCGCTGTA
>NZ_VYKE01000424.1:0-972 GCF_032424515.1 Pseudomonas sp. JV245A | reverse complement strand
CGGGCCACGCCGTCGCCCTGGTACAGGTCGCGCTGCTCCATATAGAAGAGGGTCCAGCCGCGCTCCTGGGCGGCCAGCAGCATGGCCAGCGAGCTGTCCTTCTTGTAGGAGATGCTGGCGATAGGGTCCATGACAATCCCGACGCGAACGCTCATGGGTGGATTCCTTTAAGAAAATGAGTGGGAGCGAGGCAAAAAAAGTGGCGTCAGAGTGGCGCTGACAGGGGCCTGGGTCAAGGAAAAACCACTGCCTGGCGTGGTCCATAGATTGCAGGGGGGAGAGTGTGCTAAAAAGGCTCGCAGGCCGGGCCCAAGCCTTGAAGTTCAAGGGTTTCACCCATTGCCCGGCGGTACCGGACCAAATCATTCGCTGGGGCGATGGCAGAGCAGATATGGAACAGCATTCCAACGCCTTGAAGGTGATGGTGATCGACGATTCGAAGACGATTCGCCGCACGGCCGAAATGCTGCTGAAGAACGTCGGTTGCGAGGTCATCACCGCAGTGGACGGCTTCGAAGCCCTGTCGAAGATCGTCGACCATCACCCCGGCATCATCTTCGTCGACATCATGATGCCGCGGCTCGACGGCTATCAGACCTGTGCGCTGGTGAAGAACAACAGCGCGTTCAAGTCCATCCCGGTGATCATGCTGTCTTCCAAGGATGGCCTGTTCGACAAGGCCAAGGGGCGCATCGTCGGCTCCGACCAGTTTTTGACCAAACCCTTCAGCAAGGAAGAACTGCTGAGCGCGATCAAGGCCCATGTCCCGGACTTTGTCGCGCTTGCGCCACAGTAGACACGCACAGCGACGCCCGGCCAGCAGGCCGCGCGCCTATACCGTATGGGGAAGACCATGGCTCGTATTCTGATCGTCGATGACTCGCCGACTGAAATGTACAAACTCACCGGCATGCTGGAAAAGCACGGCCATGAAGTGCTCAAGGCCGAGAACGGTGCCGACGGCGTGGCCCT
>NZ_VYKE01000423.1:0-976 GCF_032424515.1 Pseudomonas sp. JV245A | reverse complement strand
AGGGTTTCGGCATAGGCCGAGAGGATCGCCGCCGACACACCGACCCCGGCCGCCGCCGCGTTCAGGCGCAAGGCATTGCAGTCCCGGGCCTCCAGGCCCATGGCCCGGCGCTGGAAGCGCGGCCCGCTGGGCGGCCCCAGCAATGGCAGTTCCGGCGCACCCGGCAGGCTGTCGACCCGCGCCCACCAGTAGTCGCGATCACGCTGGTAGCGCGGCTGCTCGCGCAGGCGGCGCTCACCCAGCACATAGTCGCGAAAGCTGATCTGCGCCGGCGCCGGCAGGCTCTCGCCGCGGTACAGCTGCTGCAGTTCGGCCAGCAGCATGCGCACGCTCTGGTAGTCGCACACCAAGAGGTCCACTGACAGGTGCAAGCGCGAGGTGTCGCGGCCCTGGCTCACGCACAGCTCGATCAGCGGCCATTGCTGGGGCGGTGCACGGCGCAGTTCCATGCGCTCGCGCAAGGCCTGCAAGGCGCTGCCGTCGTCCCGGCTCAGGTCGTGGCGGGCGATGGAGTAATGCGGCACCTGGGGCAGGATGCGCTGGTAGCCCTCCTCCAGGACCACGGCCCGCAGCATCTCGTGACGCGCGATCAACTGGTTCCAGGCCTGCTCCAGGCGCACCGGGTCCAGGTCCTTCTGGGCGAACTCCAGGTAGCCGTGGCAGGCCACGCCGCCGTAGCTGAAAGCCGTGGTGCGGCCCAGCAGGTAGGCGGCCTGCACGTCGGTCAGCGGGAAGGGTTCTTCCCGGGCCGAATGGTCGGCCTCCAGGGTCGGCATCTGCGCCGCTTGCAGCTGTTGCAGCAGCGCCTCCTTGTGTTCGCGCAGCTGTTGCAGGCGCGCCTCGTCCATGACCCCGGCCGGGGCCCGATAGCGCAAGCGGCCCTGTTCTTCCCAGAGTTCCACACCCAGTTGTTGCAGATCCTGTTGCAGTTGCTGCAGCGTCATAACACGCCCTCCACCATTGCGTTCTGATTGAC
>NZ_VYKE01000422.1:0-977 GCF_032424515.1 Pseudomonas sp. JV245A | reverse complement strand
TCCAGGGCGATCAGGCAGAGCATGGCAGTGTAGCCGGCGGTGCCGATGGCCATGGCCTGGCGCGCGCTGAAGGCTTCAGGCAGGTGGATCAGCCAGTCGCCCTGCAACCGGGCCTTCTGCGCCAGCCCGCCCCAGTGGCTCTCGCCCACGCCCCAGCCATTGAGCAGCACCTGCTCACCCGGGCGAAAGCGCGGATGGCTGCTGGCTTCGACGGTGCCTGCCAAGTCGATACCGGGGACCATGGGAAACTGCCGCACCACCGGGCTCTTGCCGGTGATTGCCAGGCCGTCCTTGTAGTTCAGGGTGCTGTAGGCCACCCGGACCGTGACATCGCCCTCAGGCAGTTGCGCCTCCTCCAGCTCGCGCAGATGGGCGCGATAACCTGCAGTGTCTTTGTCGATCACAATGGCCTTGAACATCATGGACTCCTGTTGGCAAGGGAGGCTGCAGCGCTGGCTGCAACGGCGTAGAGCGCGAACGCGCCATCCTACGCAAGCCTCTGCAAGGCGTCCATGAGCCTCCCCTCCCCACCCGCGACGCTCGAAACAGCCCACTGCCCACGCCGGCGTCGCGTATCGCAGTACAGCCCGGCGCGCCCGGCCTGCCGGAACCGGGGCGTGGAGTAGCCCGGGCGTGGCAGAACCTGGCCCCAGAGCGCTACCATGCGGCGGCATCTGCCCCCTGACCGAACGGATTTCCGACCTTGTCCCATCTCCTGGAAAAAGCCGCCGCGCGCGGCGACCTTGCTGCTCTCGAGCGCCTGCTGGATGCGGGTGCGGACCTTGAATGGCAGCACAAGGGCACCGGCCGCACGGCCTTGCTGGCCGCCACTATCGCCGGGCACCAGCCGGCCGTGGCGCTGCTGCTGGCGCGCGGCGCGAATGTCCTGCAGCCGTGCAAGGCCCTGGGCTACAGCCCCCTGGCCTGGGCCGCCAGCCACGGCGACACCGCCCTGGCCGAGTTGCTGATCGCCCATG
>NZ_VYKE01000421.1:0-981 GCF_032424515.1 Pseudomonas sp. JV245A | reverse complement strand
ATCGCCCCAGATGGTGGTGAAGGCCCTGGCTGGCAGTTGATCCCGTAGGAACCGGCGGACCGTTTCAGCCCATGGCCGCCCATAAATGCTGCGCCGCATAACCGCGCCACGGCCGCCAGGCCTCGGCCCGGGCCAGCAGTTGGCGGGCATTGGGCCGCAGCCCCTGCAGACGTGCCATAGCGTTGAACAGGCCTACGTCCGCCGCCGGAAAGGCATCGCTCTCGCGCAACTGGCGCAGGGCGATATATTGCGCGGTCCAATCGCCGATTCCCGGCAATTGCAACAGGCGCTCCACCCCCTGTTGCAGGCTGGCCCTGGGTTCGAACAGGAGTGGATCGTCGAGCAAGGCCTGGGCCACGGCAGACAGCGTGCGTGCCCGGCTGCGGGGCATTCCCAGGTCGGCCAGGTTGGCAGTGGACAGCACCTGGGGAGTGGGAAACAGGTGGGTCAAACCAGGCCACTGCGGGTCGGGACTGGCCAGCAACCGGCCATGCACCGCCACCAGCTTGCCCGCCAGGCGGATCGCGCCCTGCACGGTGATCTGCTGGCCCAGCACGGCGCGAATGGCCAGCTCGAAACCGTCCCAGGCCCCGGGTACTCGCAGGCCCGGGCGTGCCGCCAGCAACGGTGCGAGCAGCGGATCACGGGCCAGATGGCGGTTGATCAGGGACAGGTCCGCGTCCAGATCGAATTGCCGGCGCAAGCGCGCCAGCACCTGGGGCAGCAGGGCCTGCTCGGCCCCCTGCAACTGCACCTGCAAATGGCCTGCAGGCCCCGGGCAGACACTCAAGATGCCTTGCCCGCCCGCCAGCGCGAAGGTGCGGGCATAAGTATCGCCCTGCACCACCTCCAGGCCTTCGATGGCGCGGGCCCTGAGAAAGCCCAGCATCGCCGGCCAGTCGTAGGCGCCCTGGTAGGGCAGGTGATGAATCACAGCGCCAGCAGGCCGCTGTACAAGCCATAGGCCGCCAATAAGGCGCC
>NZ_VYKE01000420.1:0-989 GCF_032424515.1 Pseudomonas sp. JV245A | reverse complement strand
CCCGGGCAATCCCTGACCGCCGCCCAGGCCCTGACCAAGGCCTTTTCCAGCGCCGAATACGACCCCCGGCAGATCGAGCACTGGCAGCAGTTTCTTGCGGCCTGGGCCTATGGCTTCAGCTCCCAGGTCAGCGTCGCCTACCCGCGCACCCTGGTGCTGGAGATCGAATCCAGCCTGGGCCTGTTCGGCCCCTGGCCGCAGTTGGAAGCGCGCCTGCGCCGTGAATTGCAGGCCCTGGGCTTTCGCCACCGCATCGTCGCCGCGCCCAACCCAGCGGCGGCCCGGGTCCTGGCCAATGCCTATGACGGCTTGGCGGTGGCCGACTGCGAGGCCCTGGTCCAGGCCCTGGGGGCCATGCCCATCGAGCGCCTGGGGCTGGCCCCGGAGCAGGCCACGGCCCTGTCGCGCATGGGGGTGCGCAGCTTCCAGCAACTGCGGGAGCTGCCCCGGCCCAGCCTGGCCCGGCGTTTTGACGGCAGCTTGCTCAAGCACCTGGATACCCTGCTCGGCGAGCGCCCGCTGGGGCTGGCCTTCTATCAGCCGCCGGACCGCTTCGACCTGCGCATCGAGCTGAATTTCGATGTGCAGTCCCATCAAGCGCTGCTGTTTCCCCTGCGCCGGCTCACCGCGGATCTGGCGGCCTTTCTCTGTGGTCGCGACAGTGGCGTGCAGCGCTTTGCCCTGCACCTGGAGCACGCCGAAGGCGCCGACACCCTGATTCCGGTGGGGCTGCTCAGCGCCGAGCGCGACCCGGCGATGCTGTTCGAACTGGCCCGTGGGCGCCTGGAACAGATCCAGGTGCCGGCGCCGGTGCGCAACCTGCGGCTGGTGGCCGAGGACCTGCCGCTGTTCGTGCCCCAGCACAGCGAGCTGTTCGACGAGCGCCCGCAGCAGAACCTGCCCTGGGAGCAGTTGCGCGAACGCCTGCGGGCGCGCCTGGGGGATGACGCGGTGCAGGGCCTGGGGCATCGCGCCGATCACCGCCCGGA
>NZ_VYKE01000419.1:0-997 GCF_032424515.1 Pseudomonas sp. JV245A | reverse complement strand
CGCCCAGGGCCTCGAAGCCACGGCCGGCCAGCTCGGGCCGATGGGCACTGGCCGATGGCGGCAGGCCGCTGCCGAATACATGGGAGAAGTTCACCCCACCCTTTTCGATCACTGCACCGTCGCCGATCACCCGGGTACGCCCGCCACCACCGGCAGGCCGGGTCCAGGCGTCCTCGATGAAGCGTGCGCCACCGTCTTCGGTTTCCAGTGCAGCGCAAATGCGGTCTTGCAGGTCGAGCAGGTAGGCTTTCACGGCCTCGGTGCGGGTAGTCATGGCATCACCTTGAATCGGGCAAAGCTACGCGGCGCTAGGGATGGAGCACGGGCCGGCGCAAATGGGCGCGTAGCATAACACCGCGCCGGGGCGCTCCGCAGTTGACGAAGGTCAAGCAGAGGAGTCCGATAGAGCACTTTCACGACACGTCCGAGGAGAGAATGCAGATGGCCAAACGTATCCAGTTCCGCGCCCATGGCGGCCCCGAAGTGCTCGAATATGTGGATTACCAACCGGCGGAACCGGGCCCGCAACAGGTTCGCGTCAGCAACAAGGCCATCGGCCTGAACTTCATCGACACCTATTTCCGCAGCGGTCTCTACGCACCGCCCGCCCTGCCTTCGGGCCTGGGGGCCGAAGGCGCGGGCGTGGTCGAGGCCGTAGGCAGTGCCGTGACCCGTTTCAAGGTCGGCGACCGCGTGGCTTACGGCAGCGGCCCACTGGGGGCCTACAGCGATGTGCATGTGCTGCCCGAAGCCAACCTGGTACGCCTGCCGGACGCCATCAGCTTCGAACAGGCCGCCGGGGTCATGCTCAAGGGCCTGACCGTGCAGTACCTGCTGCGCCAGACCTATGAACTCCAGGGCGGCGAAACCGTGCTGTTCCACGCCGCTGCCGGCGGTGTCGGCTCCCTGGCCTGCCAGTGGGCCAAGGCCCTCGGGGTAAAGCTGATCGGCACCGTCAGCTCGCCGGAAAAAGCCGCCATCGCCAAGGCCCTGGGCG
>NZ_VYKE01000042.1:0-44581 GCF_032424515.1 Pseudomonas sp. JV245A | reverse complement strand
CGGCAGCGGCTACAAGGGGAGCAGCGCCTTTTTTGCCCGGGCACGCATCAGGAACCCTGCCGGCGACAGTGTTGTCGACTAGTCTCTAAGCACTGTCTGATTGGCCTTGTGACCTTTTGTCATTCTTCTACCCGCGGGGGCGGGCGCTTCACTTCGCAGTCACTCGTCGACCGTTCAAACAGAACCCTGGAGCCTGACCATTGACCGAGAGGTGCCCCATGAGTCTGCTGCTTGAACCCTATACCCTGCGTCAACTGACCCTTCTCAACCGCATCGCCGTGTCGCCCATGTGCCAGTACTCGTCGGTGGACGGGTTGGCCAACGACTGGCACCTGGTGCACCTGGGCAGCCGCGCCGTCGGCGGCGCCGGGTTGATCTTCACCGAGGCCACGGCGGTTACCGCCGAAGGCCGGATCACCGCCCAGGACCTGGGCCTGTGGAACGACGCGCAGATCGAACCCTTGCAGCGCATCACCCGTTTCATCACCGCCCAGGGCGCGGTGGCGGGTATCCAGCTGGCCCATGCCGGGCGTAAGGCCAGTACTCATCGGCCCTGGCTCGGCAAGTCCGGCAGCGTCAAGCCCGAGGACGGCGGCTGGGTGCCGGTGGGGCCCTCGCGGATTGCCTTCGACCCGCAGCACACACCGCCGACCCAGCTCGATGAAGGGCAGATCGGCGAAGTCATCCAGGCCTTCGTCGCGGCCGCCAAACGCGCGCTGGAGGCCGGTTTCAAGGTGGTGGAAGTGCATGCTGCCCATGGCTACCTGCTGCATCAGTTCCTCTCGCCCCTGAGCAACCAGCGGCAGGACCAATACGGCGGTTCGTTCGAGAACCGCATTCGCCTGGTGCTGCAGGTGACCGAAGCGGTACGCGCGGTGTGGCCCGAGGAGCTGCCGCTGTTCGTGCGGGTGTCGGCCACCGATTGGGTGGAAGACGGCTGGAACCCGGACGAGACCGTGGAGCTGGCGCGGCGCCTCAAGGACCTGGGGGTGGATTTGATCGATGTGTCGTCCGGAGGCACCGCGGCCAATGCCGAGATTCCTACCGGGCCGGGTTATCAGACGCGCTTTGCCGAGCGAGTGCGCAAGGAGTCGGGGATTGCCACCGGGACCGTGGGGATGATCACCGAACCGGCCCAGGCGGAGCATATTTTGCGCACCTGTCAGGCGGACATCATCTTCCTGGCCCGGGAGCTGTTGCGTGATCCTTACTGGCCGCTGCATGCCGATGACGACCTGGGCGGGCGCAAGGCGATCTGGCCGGCGCAGTACCAGCGGGCGACCCACAGGGACCAGCCTATTCATGAGTCGGATTTGCGCGATTAGGCTTTTGCCGATGTAAAAAACGGCCCGTGTGGGCCGTTTTTTTGTGCCTGGCTTCAGGCTGCCTTCGCTGGCAAGCCAGCTCCTACGGAGGCGGTGCGATCTGTAGGAGCCGGCTTGCCGGCGAAGAGGCCCGTAGGGCGGGCCGGGGCTGGCAGCGGGTCACGGGTATTTGCGTTTGTCCGGCGCCGGCGGGAAGTACTGGTACAGCCAGGTCTCGCTCAGGGTTCGGTCGTTGGTGCGGATGAACAGCCGCAGTTCCACCGGTTCGACGCTGTCGTTGGTGGGGAACCAGTCGAAGGTGATGCGGTAGCCCTTGATCTCGTCCAGCACCAGTACGTTGAAGTCCTTGACCTCGCCGTTAGACGCGGTGACCACCGGCTCGATGCCAGTGCCCGCTGGCAGGCGATCCAGGCCGCCGCCGGTGAAGTCCACGGCAAAGCGCCGCGCCCAGACTTCCGGGTAATGCTCGCCCGGGGCCCAGCCTTCGACGAAACCGCCCATGCCGGAGCGGGTGGCGTGTACTCGCGCCAGGGGCGTGCCCACGGGCGGCAGGGCGCTCCAGTAGAGTTTGTAGCCGTAGTTCAGCGAGTCCCCGGCGGCCACCGGTTTTTTCGGGGTCCAGAAGGCCACGATGTTGTCCAGGGTTTCGCCGGTGGTGGGGATTTCCAGCAGGTCGATGCTGCCTTCGCCCCAGGCAGTGGTGGGCTCGACCCACAGGCTCGGGCGGCGGCTGTACCAGTCCACGGTGTCCTGGTAGCTGGCGAACTCGTGGTCGGTCTGCACCAGGCCGAAGCCTTTCGGGTCCTTGTCGGCGAAAGCGTTGAATTGCAGGTTCGCCGGGTTGTTCAGCGGGCGGCAGATCCACTCGCCGTTGCCGCGCCACATGGCCAGGCGGTCGGAGTCGTGGATCTGTGGGTGGATGGTGTCGCACATGCGCCGCTCATGGGTGCCGCAGCTGAACATGCTGGTCATGGGTGCAATGCCCAGTTGCTCGATGGCGGTGCGGGCATTGATGTGGGCGTCGACGTCCATCACCACGCGTTCGGCCTGGCAGTCGATGTCGAAACGGTAGGCACCGGTAGCGCTCGGCGAGTCCAGCAGGGCGTAGACCACGAAGCGGGTGCTGTCCTTGTCCGGGGTCTCGAACCAGAACTGGGTGAAGTCGGGGAACTCCTCGCGGCGCTTGGCGTAGGTGTCGATGGCCAGGCCACGGGCCGAGAGGCCGTACTGGCCGGTGGCGTCCACTGCGCGGAAGTAGCTGGCACCAAGGAAGGACACCACGTCGTGCTTGTCCAGTTCCGGGGCCTTGAACAGCTTGAACCCGGCAAAGCCCAGGTCGCCCTTGAGCTGGGCGGTGTCGACGCTGGTGTTCTGGTAGTTGAACAGTGGCGGGCGGAAGTGCACCTCCCGCGCCTGGCGGGTCTTGGGGTCGACACTGTGCATGCGCACCGGCTGCTTGAAGCCCATCCCGACGTGGAAGAACTGCACGTCCAACTGCCCGTTCAACTCGTTCCACAGCGAGTGCTTGCTGTCGTACTGGATGGCGTTGAAGTTCTGCGGGGTCATCTTCGCCAGGGTGGGCGGCAACACCTGCTTGGTGTCCACGTACTGGCTGGCGGCAAGTTGCTTGGCCTGGGCCTTGAGCTGCTCGAAATCGAACGCCTGGGCCTGGCCATCAGCGGCGCCGGCCCAGGCGCGGGCGGCCAGCAGGCCGCTGGCCGAGAGGCCGGTATAGGCCGCCAGGGCCATGGAGGCTTTGAGGAGATTCCTGCGGTGCATGGTTGAACCTTGATCAGAGAAAGATCCCAAGCCGTTCCTGGCTGCGTGGGGGGATCGCGAGGGGTGGTTCGGTCATGCCATCGGCCAAACGCAACGGACTATAAACAGACGCCGGATAGAATAAACGGTTCGCCAGGGGCAGAAAAATGATTAGCTTGTGTCCATTGGTAACCGCCCGATCCCCTTCAGGAACTGCTTCCATGCTGCACCCGCGCTTGCTCGGCGAAGACGATATCCCCTTGCTCAAATGGATCGACCGCGCCGAGGTCATCGATGAGTTCTACCGCCTGTGCAATGGGCAATTGAGCTGCTACGCCCAGCATGAAGTGGTGCAGGGCTGGCCGGAGGGCGAGGCCGAGCATGATGCGCTGATCTTGCAGCAGTGTTACCGGCGTGGCGGTTGGCTGTACGGGGTCTTCGACGGCCCGGCGCTGGTGGCCGCGGTGGTGGTGGATTGCCTGCCGATCGCCTGTGCCGGGCTGGATCTGCGGCAATTGAAGTTCCTCCATGTGAGCCAGGCCTATCGCGGCCTTGGCCTGGGCCGGCAGTTGTTTGCGCTGGCCCGGGAGCAGGCCCTGGTCCTGGGGGGGCAGGGCTTGTATGTGTCGGCCACGCCGTCGCGGCATACGGTGGATTTCTACAGGAGCCTGGGCTGCGAACTGCTGGCCACGCCCGACCCGGAACTGCTGCGCATCGAGCCCGAGGACATCCACCTGTACCTGCGCCTGGCCTAGGCCGCCAGGCGCTTGCGCCAGCTTGGCCAGGCCGCGATGGTCACGGCCCGCAGCAGCCACTCGCAGGGGCCGTACTGGTGGCTGCGCAACCACAGGGTGCTGAGCTGCATCTGCAGCAGGTAGATGGCAACCACCAGCAGCACAATCCACAGCGGCGGCAACTGGTTGACCAGCCCCAGCCCGTAGCCGGTGAACAGCAGCCCCAGAATCAGCGATTGCAGCAGGTAGTTGCTCAGGGACATGCGCCCCAGAGGCGCCAGCCGTCGGCACAGGCGTTGGCCCGGGGCCGAGCCGAAGGCCTTGAGCAGCAGCATGGCGTAGCTGGCCGAGAGCAGTGGTGCGGTCAGTTGGCTGATGCCGTAGCCGAGCACTTCCAGGCCGCCGCCAGGCGCATAGGCCGCCCAGTAGCCGTAGAGCAGGGCGCCACCCAGGCCCAGCGGCAGGCTGATCCTCAGCAGCCGTGCCAGGTGCGGTTCGAAGGCGTAGGGCGCCACCAGCAGCTTGTTGCGCCCCGCCACATAGCCCAGCAGGAACATTGCCAGGGTGCAGGGGCCCTGCAGCAGCCACAGCGCCGAGGCAGTTTCCAGCAGGTGCGAGGCGTTGTAGGCCAGGGTTTGCAGGGCGCTGCCGCTCAGGGCCAGGTCCTTGAGTACCGGCCCGCCATCGGCGGCGCCGGTGTAGAGGCCGGCCTCCAGCAGGGTGATGCCGAACAGCAGGAACAGCGCCGCCGTGCCGCTGATCAACAGTGCGGCCAGGGCCGCCGCCCAGCGGACCGACAAGCCGCGCAGCATCAGCAGGACCAGCCCCAGCACGGCGTACAGCGAGAGAATTTCGCCATAGAACAGCAGGGCGCCGTGGATCAGGCCGATCACCAGCAAGGCCAGTTGCCGGCGCAACATGCGCGGTACGAAGCGCTCCCCCGAGCGTTCGGCGGAGGTCATCTGCAAGGTGAAGCTATAGCCGAACAGGAACGAGAACAGCAGGTAGAACTTGGTCTCGAAGAACACCGACACCAGCCAGCGAACCAGGTGGTCAAGGCTACTGGCGTAGCCCGGGTTGCTCACCGACGAGGCGTAGTACGGATCGGCGAAGGACCAGATATTCACCGCCAGGATGCCCAGCAGGGCGAAACCGCGCAGGGCGTCCACCTGCTCCAGGCGCGCTGCTTGCGTCGCTCCGGAGGCCGTCATCTGCGGGTTACCGGCAACAGCGGTGGTGAAAGCGGGATACAGCGCATGGAACGGACCTCCGGGGTTGATCGAGCCAGAGGCTCAATTAACCCGATCAGGCCGGGGCGCAGCTATGGGGATTTTGTTAAAAAGCGTCAAGATGCGGGCTCAGCTTCCCGCCTGGGCGGGCGCTGAAGGTTCCAGGCACTGGGCGCCGCCGGCCGGCATCTCATTCTTTTTGCTCCACCAGGTCAGCGGCCAGAGGCTATGCAGGTCACCGCGCTTGAGTGCTTCCTGGTGACAGGCCAGGGCCCTGGGTCTGTCGGTGACGCCCCACTGGCCATCGGCATAGCCACTGCCCAGGTAGTAGAAGGCGCTGCCTGAATCCAGTTCCCTGGCGGTGCGCAGCACCAGCTCTTCGGACTTGCGCGGCTGCTGGCATTGGGTGATCGAGCCATCGCCGACTGGGTCGCAGTAGTACATGGACAGCATCAGCGCCGCCTCGGCATCGGTCTTGGCGTAGGGCAGCAGCAGTTCTTCCGGCTCCCCCGGCTTGAGCGCCGGGGCCATGCCCGAGTAGCCGAGGCTGACCGCCTGCACCGCGGCCTTGGGTGAGCCGTGGCGGGCGGCATCGAGCAGGATGCGTTGCCCGAGCTCGAAGAAGTACGCGGTCAGCGGGTACTGCTCGCGTCCGCCGTAGCCCAGGAACAGGTCAGCCTTGCGCATCTGTCGCTGCAGGGCGCTTTCGCCTGCGGGGGCGTTGTGTGTGAGCAATTCGTCCATGGACCATTGCTCGACGCGCACCAGTTGCCAGCAGGCACCCTGTTCAAAGACGAAGGCTTGCACCACATCGCCCAGGGGATCGTTGACCACCAGGGTATTGCCCTCCCAGAAGGTCTGCAGGCCAGCTTCGGCCTGGGCCTTGGGGGCGAGCCGGGTCAGCAGGTGGTGGGTGTCGCCCGTGAGCTTGTAGCGCGCGGTGACTTCCCGGCCGCGCTCGTCAGTGATCGGCCGTTGCTCGACCAGTGGCACGGCAGTGAATGCCTGCTGCAGTTCCGGGCTGCTGGCAAAGGCCTGGGCAAAGACCTTCAGGTCGCTGGACGGGCAGGCAGGTGCGGCGGCGGCCTGGGCGGCGGCACCGAGCATCAGGCTCAGGGCGATCAGGTGCAAACAGCGACGGGGGGTGGGCATCGGCAGGGTCATCCGGGGGCGATACAGAACAGGCATGTGGGCAAGCAGGCTCATTGGCTTTGCGGGTCGCAATACAGCACCGAGCTGCCGGGAGTATGGCGGTCTTCGGTGAGCAGCGGGCGTTCCCGGCCATCACCGAAGAAGGCGGTTCCCAGGTGCTGGCGCACGCTGTCGACACTGTCCTTGAGATACAGGGCGTGGACCGAGAACGGCCCGCGATAGGGAATCATCACCGCGCTGACTGCCAGGCCGTGGTACTGGTCGTCGACGCAATAGCGGGCGGCTTCGTCCAGCCCGCAGGGCTGCAGTTGGCGTTCGCTGAAGTACGCGCCCCGGGGCTGGTGGTCGCTGGCGTCCAGGTAGACGTTTTCCATGGAGCAGTCGGCAAGCCCGGCGAACTGCTGCTCCAGGCTCATGGCCAGGCAGGGGCGGCCAATGATCAGCAGTACAAGCGCCAGCCAGAAGCGCGCAATTGGGGTGTTTCTACTGGGCATGCAACTGCTCCCTGGGCAGGCACAGCCGGCACAGACCCTGCGCCAGCCAGATCGCCAGCAATGGCGGCACGGTCATCAGGAAGCAATAGACGTAGCCGCGTATCGGATGGTCGGGAAACATTGCCCAGGCGGTGAACAGCGCCAGGGTGCCAATCAGGACCAGCTTGACCTTGAGCTGGGGCACCAGGACCAGCAGGAAACTGACGACGATCAGCAGTTGCAGCAGCAGTTCCACCATCATCCCCAGACCGAAGCCCTTGGCGAGAGCGCCGAAGTGGCTGCGGTACACCGGTATGCCCCAGACATGGGCGTAGTAGAACAGCAGCGGTGGCAGGCAATGGGGCACTAGGCCGGTGAGGATTCGCGTCACCTGATAACGGCTGGCAGCGTCCAGGCTCATGGGCGGCACTCGCAGACTGTGGTGGGGTTGTCACGGGGCATGGGAGCATCCTTGCTGCCGGAAGGTATGGGGTGAGCCCGGGCAGTGGCGCCGGTGCTTTTCAGGAGGCGGATAGTGCCGTAACTCGGGGCGCCAATCCAGTGGGGCGACGCCGGTGTTCCAGGCCGGGCAAAGCAACATTCAGAAGCACTATCGCCGCATCGACCCGGGCACTTCTCTCTAGGCTTACAGCCTTATGTGTCGACATGACACCTATTTTCCGGAGGCAGCAGATGAACACCCGTGGATTGCTCGATCAATTACTCAGGTCCGGCCAGGAAATGCTGCAGAACAAGGCAGGCGCAGCGCCGGCGGAGCACGGCAAGGGCTCGCAGGGCGGCCTCGGCGGCTTGCTCGGTGGCCAGTCCGGCGGCCTCGGTGGGCTGCTTTCCGGCGCCGGTGGCGGTGCCTTGGCAGCCGGGGCCATGGGCCTGCTGCTGGGCAACAAGAAGGCCCGCAAGTACGGCGGCAAGGCCCTGACCTACGGCGGTCTCGCGGCCCTCGGCGTGCTGGCCTACAAAGCCTACGGCAACTGGCAGGCGCAGCAGGGCGCCGCCCCGCGCAGCGAACCCCAGACCCTGGACCGCCTGCCGGCGCAGCAGGTGGAATTGCACAGCCAGGCGATCCTCAAGGCGCTGGTGGCGGCGGCCAAGGCCGACGGCCATGTGGACGAGCGCGAGCGGGCGCTGATCGAGGGCGAGTTCCGCAAACTGGACAACGACCCGCAATTGCAGCAGTGGCTGCACAGCGAGCTGAACAAGCCCCTGGACCCGGCGGACGTCGCCCGGGCCGCGAGCACGCCGGAAATGGCCGCGGAAATGTACCTGGCCAGCGTGATGCTGGTGGATGAAGAACACTTCATGGAAAAAGCCTACCTGGACGAGCTGGCGCGCCAGTTGCAACTGGCGCCGGGGCTCAAGGCCGAACTGGAGAACCAGGTGCGCCAGAACAACCTCTGAAGCGGTGTTGGGAGTGCCGTTCGCCACGGATGGCGGTTCTGCCGGGTGGATTTGCCGAATTGCCTTGGCTGGGGTGATAAAACCGCCGCTGAGCCGCCATCCAGAGCGGGTGCACAAATTTATCGAAAGTGCCAACCGTGGTGCTAAACCACCCATAAAACCTGCATCGTCCTCGGCTATACTCCCCACATTTTTGAATGGCCTCGAGGACTGACTGTGAAGAACTGGACGTTGCGCCAACGCATTTTGGCGAGCTTTGCGGTGATTATCGCCATCATGCTGTTGATGGTCGTCGTCTCGTACTCGCGGCTGTTGAAGATCGAATCCGGTGAAGAACGCATGCGCAATGACGCGGTGCCCGGGGTCTATTTCAGTTCGATGATCCGCAGCGCCTGGGTCGACACCTACCTGCAGACCCAGGAAATCATCGGCCTCAAGCAGAATCAGGACATCAGCGCCGAGGACAAGGCGGACTTCAAGGCCTTCGAAGAACGCCTGCAGACCCAGATGACCAATTACAAGCAGACTATCAACAGCCGCGAGGACCAGAGCGAGTTCGATGCCTTCGAGAAGGACCACCAGGAGTTCAACCGCATCCAGGCCGCCGTGCTCGATCTGCACCAGCGTCGCCAGGAAGCCGAGGCAATCCGCCTGTTCAATGAGCAACTGACCCCGGCCTGGACCGCCGGGCGGATGAAACTCAACGACATCATCAGCGAAAACAAGGCCGTGGCCGACTCCGCCACCGCCGCCATCGACGATGCAGTGGCCGCGGCCAAGGTCAGCATGGGCGTGTCGTTGCTGCTGGCGGTACTGGCTGCCGGGCTCTGCGGCCTGCTGCTGATGCGCGCAATCATGGCGCCGATGAACCGCATCGTGAGCATTCTGGAAATCATGCGCACCGGTGACCTGAGCGGCCGCCTGAACCTGGACCGCAAGGACGAGTTCGGCGCCGTGGAAACCGGCTTCAACGACATGATGACCGAGCTCACCGCCCTGGTGTCCCAGGCCCAGCGCTCCTCGGTGCAGGTCACCACCTCGGTGACCGAGATCGCCGCCACCTCCAAGCAGCAACAGGCCACCGCCACCGAGACGGCCGCCACCACCACGGAAATCGGCGCCACCTCGCGGGAGATCGCCGCGACCTCCCGGGACCTGGTGCGCACCATGACCGAAGTGTCCAGCGCCGCCGACCAGGCCTCGGTGCTTGCCGGCTCCGGCCAGCAGGGCCTGGCGCGCATGGAAGACACCATGCACTCGGTGATGGGCGCGGCAGACCTGGTGAACGCCAAGCTGGCGATCCTCAACGAGAAGGCCGGCAACATCAACCAGGTGGTGGTGACCATCGTCAAGGTCGCCGACCAGACCAACCTGCTGTCGCTCAACGCCGCCATCGAGGCCGAGAAGGCCGGCGAGTACGGCCGCGGTTTTGCCGTGGTCGCCACTGAGGTGCGGCGCCTGGCGGATCAGACCGCAGTGGCCACCTATGACATCGAGCAGATGGTCCGTGAGATCCAGTCGGCGGTGTCGGCGGGGGTCATGGGCATGGACAAGTTTTCCGAGGAAGTGCGCCGCGGCATGGCCGAGGTGCAGCAGGTGGGTGAACAGCTGTCGCAGATCATCCATCAGGTCCAGGCCTTGGCTCCGCGGGTGTTGATGGTCAATGAGGGCATGCAGGCCCAGGCCACGGGTGCCGAGCAGATCAACCATGCCCTGGTGCAACTGGGGGATGCCAGCAGCCAGACCGTCGAGTCCCTGCGCCAGGCCAGCTTTGCCATTGACGAGCTGAGCCAGGTGGCGGTGGGGCTGCGCAGCGGCGTTTCGCGTTTCAAAGTCTGATGGATGAGCTCGCGCACAAGCGCAACGGCGCAACTGGTGCCAGGAATGCTCTGTTCCTGGTGTTCCGCATCGGCCAGGAGCGCTATGCGCTGCAGGCCGTGGATGTGGTGGAGGTGTTGCCGCGCCTGCAGCTCAAGCCCATTGCCCAGGCGCCGTCCTGGGTGGCCGGGGTGTTTGCCTATCGCGGCGTGGTGGTGCCAGTCATCGACCTGTGCGAGCTGACCTTCGGCCGCCCGGCGCAGTTGCGCACCAGTACCCGGCTGGTGCTGGTGCACTACCGTGGCGATGTCGGGCAGCCGGCGCGGATTCTCGGGCTGTTGCTGGAGCAGGCCAACGACACCCTGCGCTGCGACCCGGCGCAGTTCCAGCCCTATGGCCTGGACAACCGCCAGGCGCCATACCTGGGGCCGGTGCGCGAAGACGCCCAGGGCCTGCTGCAATGGGTGCGGGTCGACGACCTGCTGCCCCTCAAGGTGCGTGAGCTGCTGTTTCCCGCCGTGCCCCTGGATCCGGCATCGCTTGAGGAGCCTCGATGAGCGAGGAGCAACGATTTTTCGATTTCCTCAAGGAACGTATCGGCCTGGATGTCGCCTCCGTGGGGCCGGCGATCATCGAGCGCGCGGTACGCCAGCGCTGCAATGCCCTGTATGCCCGCAGCAGCGATGAGTACTGGCAGAAACTGCAAGGCTCGCGGGATGAGCAGCAGGCCCTGATCGAAGCGGTGATCGTTCCTGAAACCTGGTTTTTCCGCTATCCGGAATCCTTCGCTACCCTGGTCAAGCTGGCCAAGGCGCGGCTGGCGCAGATCAAGGGCATGCGGGCCCTGCGCCTGTTGAGCCTGCCGTGCTCCACCGGCGAGGAGCCCTATTCCATCGCCATGGCCCTGCTCGATGGCGGCCTGGCGCCGCATCAGTTCAAGGTCGACGGCCTGGACGTCAGCCCGTTGTCGGTGGAGCGGGCCAAGGCTGCGCTGTACGGCAAGAATTCCTTTCGTGGCCAGCCCATCGAGTTTCGCGAGCGGCATTTCAACCCTGAAGAAGGCGAGCGTTATCGCCTGAGCGAGCGGGTTCGTGAGCAGGTGCGGTTGCAGGTGGGCAATGTCCTGGATCCGGGCTTGCTGGCCAGTGAACCGGCCTTCGATTTCGTGTTCTGCCGCAACCTGCTGATCTATTTTGATCAGCCGACCCAGCGCCAGGTGTTCGAGGTGCTCAAGCGCCTGACCCATGAAGAGGGCGTGCTGTTCATCGGCCCCGCCGAAGGCAGCCTCCTGGGCCGCCTGGGCATGCGCTCCATCGGCATCCCGCAGTCCTTCGCCTTCAGCCGCCACCATGAGCCCGAGCCGGCCCCGGTGGTGGTGCCGCAACCCTTGCCGCTGCCGGTTCCCGTGCGCAGCGTGGTGCCCCCGGCGCCGCGCCCACGGCCGTTCGCCAGGCGCCCGGTAGCGGCGCCGTTGAGCGACGGCGCGCTGATGGAAAGCGATGCCGCCAGCCTGCTGGCCACCATTGCCGCCCTGGCCAACGAGGGCAAGAGCGCCGAGGCGCGTGCCGCCTGCGAGCGTTATTTGCAGCAGCACGAGCCGGTGGCCCAGGTGTTCTACTGGCTGGGCCTGCTCAGCGATGTGGCCGGCAACGCCATGGAAGCCCAGGGTTACTACCGCAAGGCCCTGTACCTGGCGCCCCAGCACCCCGAAGCCCTGGCGCACTTGGGCGCGCTGCTGGCTTCCCAGGGTGATGTGGCCGGGGCCCAACGATTGCAGGAGCGCGCGGCCCGCAGCGTTCGCTCTGCCGACAGTGAGTTGAAACGATGAGCCATCCCTATTCATTGGACGTCACCCGTGAAGATGCGCAGGCCATTGATGATTGCTGGAACCGCATCGGTATCCATGGCGACAAGTCCTGCCCGTTGCTGGCCGAGCACATTCATTGCCGCAACTGCTCGGTGTATTCGGCCGCCGCCACCCGCCTGCTGGACCGCTATTCGTTGCGCCAGGAGGACCGCGAGCATTCGGTGGTGCTGGAGGCCGACAGCGATGTGGTCACTCGCTCGCTGCTGATGTTCCGCCTCGGCGAAGAGTGGCTGGGCCTGCCGACCCGCTGCCTGCTGGAAGTGGCACCGCAGCAGGCGATTCATTCCTTGCCGCACCAGCGTTCGCGCGCCCTGCTGGGGGTGGCCAATGTCCGCGGGGCGCTGGTGGCCTGCCTGTCGCTGACCGAGCTTCTGGGGCTGGATCCTTCCCCGGCCGCGCCGGCGGGAGGACGGGTGATGCCGCGCATGCTGATCATCGGCGCCGCCGGAGGCCCGGTGGTGGTGCCGGTGGACGAAGTGCACGGCATCCACGCCATCGACGAGCGCATCCTCAACGGCGCCTCGGCCTCCGGCGAGCAGGCCAATGCCAAGTACACCCGTGGCGTGTTGCAATGGCAGGGGCGCAGCCTGCGCCTGCTGGACGAAGAGCAATTGCTCGCGGCCGTGACCCGGAGCCTGACATGACCCCCGATCAGATGCGCGACGCCTCGCTGCTGGAGCTGTTCAGCCTGGAAGCCGAAGCCCAGACCCAGGTGCTCAGCACCGGGCTGCTGGCCCTGGAGCGCAACCCGACCCAGGCCGACCAGTTGGAAGCCTGCATGCGCGCAGCCCATTCCCTCAAGGGCGCGGCGCGGATTGTCGGGGTCGATGCCGGGGTCAGCGTTGCCCACGTGATGGAAGACTGCCTGGTGAGCGCCCAGGAAGGGCGGCTGTACCTGCAGCCCGAGCATATCGACGCCCTGCTGCAGGGCACCGACCTGCTGATGCGCATCGCCACCCCGGGCGGTGCGGAGCTGGTCGCCGCGGACATCCCGTTGTACGTGGCCCTCATGGAGCGCCTGTTGAACCCAGGGGCCGCGATGCCGGCGGCGCAAGTGCCGGAACCGCCAGTGCCGGAGTTGCCAATCGCACAACCGCAAGCCCCGGTGCAAGCCCATGGAGCGTTCCTGGGCGAGCCCGAGGCCGAGGCCGAGCCCGTGCTGCTGGCTGCCAGCGAACCCGCCCATGAGCCCGCTCGCCCGGGCAAGCGCATGACCGAAGGCGGCGAGCGGGTGCTGCGGGTCACGGCCGAACGTCTCAACAGCCTGCTGGACCTGTCGAGCAAATCCCTGGTGGAAACCCAGCGGCTCAAGCCCTACCTGGCCACCTTGCAGCGCCTGCGGCGGATCCAGAGCAACAGCCTGACCGCCCTGGAAAACCTCAACCTGCACCTCAAGGAACATGCCTTGAGCCTGGAGGCTCAGGAGGCCCTGGCGGATGCGCGGCGCCTGCTGGCCGAATCCCAGCAGTTGCTGGCGGAGAAAACCGCCGAGCTCGACGAATTTGGCTGGCAGGCCAGCCAGCGTGCCCAGGTGCTCTACGACACCGCGCTGGCCTGCCGCATGCGGCCCTTTGCCGACGTACTTACCGGCCAGGTGCGCATGGTTCGCGACCTGGGTCGCAGCCTGGGCAAGCAGGTACGCCTGGAGATCGAGGGGGAGAAGACCCAGGTCGACCGCGATGTGCTGGAAAAACTCGAAGCGCCGCTGACCCACTTGCTGCGCAACGCCGTCGATCACGGCATCGAACTGCCGGAGCAGCGCCTGCTGGCGGGCAAGCCGGCGGAAGGGGTGATTCGCCTGCGGGCATCCCACCAGGCCGGTCTGCTGGTGCTGGAACTCAGTGACGACGGCAATGGGGTCGATCTGGAGCGTTTGCGCCAGAGCATTGTCGAGCGCCAGTTGTCGCCGGCGCAGACCGCGGCCCAGCTCAGTGAGGAAGAGTTGCTGACCTTCCTGTTCCTGCCGGGCTTCAGCCTGCGGGACAAGGTCACCGAGGTCTCCGGTCGCGGCGTCGGCCTGGATGCGGTGCAGCACATGGTGCGTCAGCTGCGCGGGGCGGTGGTGCTGGAACAGGACACTGGCCAGGGCAGCCGTTTCCACCTGGAGGTGCCGCTGACCCTGTCGGTGGTACGCAGCCTGGTGGTGGAGGTCGGCGACGAGGCCTACGCCTTCCCGCTGGCCCATATCGAACGCATGTGCGACCTGGAGCCCGAGGCCATCGTCCAGGTGGAAGGGCGCCAGCATTTCTGGCACGAAGGCCGGCATGTCGGCCTGGTCGCCGCCAGCCAGTTGCTGCAGCGGCCGGCAACCCAGGAAAGCGCGCCAACTCTGAAAGTGGTGGTGATCCGCGAGCGCGATGCGGTGTACGGGATCGCCGTGGAGCGTTTCATCGGCGAGCGCACCCTGGTAGTGCTGCCGCTGGACGACCGCCTGGGCAAGATTCAGGACATCTCCGCCGGAGCCCTGCTCGATGACGGCCGGGTGGCGCTGATCGTGGATGTCGAGGACATGCTGCGCTCGGTGGACAAACTGCTCAATACCGGGCGTCTGGAGCGCATTGCGCGCAACCATCAGCAGCACGCACAGGCCGCGCGCAAGCGTATTCTGGTGGTGGACGATTCGCTGACGGTGCGTGAATTGCAACGCAAGCTGCTGATCAACCGCGGTTACGACGTGGCGGTGGCAGTGGATGGCATGGATGGCTGGAATGCCTTGCGTTCGGAAAGCTTCGACCTGTTGATCACCGACATCGACATGCCGCGAATGGATGGAATTGAATTGGTCACACTCTTGCGTCGTGACAATCGCCTGCAGTCCCTGCCGGTGATGGTGGTGTCCTACAAGGACCGTGAGGAAGACCGGCGCCGTGGACTGGATGCCGGTGCCGACTATTATCTAGCCAAAGCCAGTTTCCATGACGACGCCCTGCTGGATGCAGTGGTGGAACTGATTGGAGGAGCGCGGGCATGAAGATAGCGATAGTCAATGACATGCCCATGGCCGTGGAGGCCCTGCGCCGTGCGCTGGCCTTCGACCCCAGCCACGAGGTGGTGTGGGTCGCCACCAATGGTGCGGAAGCGGTGAAGTACTGTGCCGAACTGACCCCGGACCTGATTCTCATGGACCTGATCATGCCGGTGATGGATGGCGTCGAGGCCACGCGGCGGATCATGGCCGAGTCGCCGTGCGCCATCGTGATCGTCACCGTCGATCGCCAGCAGAATGTGCACCGGGTGTTCGAAGCCATGGGCCACGGCGCGCTGGATGTGGTGGACACTCCGGCCCTGGGCGCGGGCAATGCCCAGGAAGCGGCGGCGCCACTGTTGCGCAAGATCCTCAATATCGGTTGGCTGATCGGCCAGCGCGGCAGCCGGGTGCGTTCCGCGCCCCAGCCACTGCGCAGCGGTGCGCCACGCCAGAGCCTGGTGGCCATTGGCTCCTCCGCGGGTGGGCCGGCGGCTCTGGAAGTGTTGCTCAAGGGCTTGCCAAAGGACTTTGCCGCCGCCATCGTGCTGGTCCAGCACGTTGATCAGGTGTTTGCCGCAGGCATGGCCGAATGGCTCAGCAGTGCCTCCGGCCTGGAGGTGCGCCTGGCCCGGGAAGGCGAGCCGCCGCAAAGCGGCAAGGTCCTGCTGGCGGGCACCAACCATCATATCCGTCTGTTGAAGAACGGCACCCTGGCCTATACCGCCGAGCCGGTGAACGAGATCTACCGGCCCTCCATCGATGTGTTTTTCGAGAGCGTTGCCAGTTTCTGGAATGGCGATGCGGTGGGGGTGCTGCTGACCGGCATGGGCCGTGACGGCGCCCAGGGCTTGAAGCTGATGCGTGATCAGGGTTATCTGACCATCGCCCAGGACCAGAACAGCAGTGCGGTGTATGGCATGCCCAAGGCGGCCGCTGCCATCGGCGCCGCCTCAGAGATTCGCCCGCTGGACAAGATCGCTCCACGTTTGCTGGAGATATTTGCCAAATGACTGATAAACGCAGCTGTCCTGGCCAGGTAGCAATTCAGGTGACAACCCATGAATGATTTACAGCTCGACGAATTCAAGACCGACGAAAATGCCGCCATGGTGTTGCTGGTGGACGACCAGGCCATGATCGGCGAAGCGGTGCGGCGTGGGTTGGCGAACGAGGAAAACATCGATTTCCACTTCTGCGCCGATCCGCACCAGGCCATTGCCCAGGCGATCCGCATCAAGCCCACGGTGATTCTCCAGGACCTGGTGATGCCGGGCCTGGACGGCCTGACCCTGGTGCGCGAGTACCGCAACCACCCGGCGACCCAGAACATCCCGATCATCGTTCTCTCCACCAAGGAAGACCCGCTGATCAAGAGCGCGGCCTTTGCCGCCGGGGCCAACGACTACCTGGTCAAGCTGCCGGACAACATCGAGCTGGTGGCGCGCATTCGCTATCACTCCCGTTCCTACATGACCCTGTTGCAGCGTGATGCGGCCTACCGCGCCCTGCGGGTCAGCCAGCAGCAACTGCTGGACACCAACCTGGTGCTGCAACGGCTGATGAACTCCGACGGCCTGACCGGGCTGTCCAACCGCCGGCATTTCGATGAGTACCTGGAGCTGGAGTGGCGGCGGGCGATGCGTGAACAGGGCCAGCTGTCGCTGTTGATGATCGACGTCGACTACTTCAAGACCTACAACGACACCTTCGGCCACCTGGAGGGCGACGAAGCCCTGCGCAAGGTGGCCACGGCGATTCGCGAGGCCAGCAGCCGGCCTTCCGACCTGCCGGCCCGCTACGGCGGCGAAGAGTTCGTGCTGGTGCTGCCCAATACCTCGCCGGGCGGGGCGCGACTGGTGGCCGAGAAGCTGCGCCAGACGGTGGAAGCCTTGAAAATCCCCCATATCGCGCCGGTGGAGGGCGCGAGCCTGACCATCAGCATCGGTCTTTCCACCGTAACGCCGCAGCCCAACAGCCATTGCCGGCAGTTGATTTCGGCGGCGGACAAGGGGCTGTACCTGGCCAAGAACAACGGTCGCAACCAGGTCGGGATCGAGTAACCGCCTCAGCTTCCAGGCTGCTCGTCGGTCGCCGGGGCCCGAGGGACGGGCACCAGGGTGTCGCCGAACAGGTAGTAGCTGTGGCTTGCGGTTCGCGAGCAGGTGAGAAGGGCGGCTTCGACCCTGTATCGGGTGTGCAGGTCGAGCCTTTTCTCGTTGAAGAGGTTGTTCAGCCGGCAGCAGGCGGCGATGGGGTAGTCACCGAAGCTGTAGCTGAAGTGGCCATTTCTGTGGCTGGAGACCCAGGTGGCGCTGAATTGACCTTGCAGCCACTGGGTCCGGGCTGCCACCTCGCTTTGCTGGCCTTTCAGGCGATGCAAGACCCACCACCACAGGAAGATCGCCCACGGCACCAGCAGGGCGCAGGCCAGCTGTGGGGAGATCAACAGCCAGACCCCTTGCAGCAGGATCAGCACGAACAGGCTCAGGAACAGCCATATGAATGCCTGTGCTCCCCTGAGATTGCGACGCTCGCGGGCCTTGATGTAGCGGATTTGCGAGTCGCTGAGGGTTCTCTCCATGGCGGGCTGTTTCCTGGTTCTGCTGGCAATCGAGTGCGAGAAGTAGCATTCACGCTCGGATTGTATAGGTCCTGGCGCTTAAATTAGCGGGTCTAATTGCGCTTAAAGCCGCTAAGCGGGCTGCCGTGAATCAGTGATTCCGTTATAATCTCCGGCTTTCAAAAGTTCGCCAACGAGTGCCGCCCCCCATGGAAATCAACCCGATCCTGAACACCATCAAGGACCTGTCCGAGCGCTCCGAAACTATTCGGGGGTATCTTTGACTACGATCAAAAGCATGAGCGTCTGACCGAGGTCAATCGCGAGCTTGAAGATCCGAGTGTCTGGAACAAACCCGAATACGCCCAGGAACTGGGCCGCGAGCGCGCAGCGCTGGCACAGATCGTCGAGACCCTGGACGAACTGAACGGCGGCCTGGCCGATTGCCGCGATCTGCTGGACATGGCGGTCGAGGAAGAGGACGAAGGCGCGGTAGGCGATGTCGTCGCCGAGCTGGCCCGTCTCGAGGAAAACCTCGCCAAGCTCGAATTCCGCCGCATGTTCAGCCACGAAATGGACCCGAACAACGCCTACCTGGACATCCAGGCCGGCTCCGGCGGCACCGAGGCCCAGGACTGGGCCAACATCCTGCTGCGCATGTACCTGCGCTGGGCCGACAAACGCGGTTTCGACGCGACCATCATGGAACTGTCGGCCGGTGAAGTCGCCGGTATCAAAGGTGCGACCGTGCACATCAAGGGCGAATACGCCTTTGGCTGGCTGCGCACCGAGATCGGCGTGCACCGTCTGGTGCGCAAGAGCCCGTTCGACTCCGGCAACCGTCGCCACACCTCGTTTTCCGCCGTTTTCGTCTCGCCCGAGATCGACGACAAGGTGGAAATCGAAATCAACCCGGCAGACCTGCGGATCGACACCTATCGTTCCTCCGGTGCCGGTGGTCAGCACGTAAACACCACCGACTCGGCCGTACGTATCACCCACGTACCGACCAACACCGTGGTCAGCTGCCAGAACGAACGTTCCCAGCACGCCAACAAGGACACCGCCATGAAAATGCTGCGGGCCAAGTTGTACGAGCAGGAAATGCAGAAGCGCAACGCCGCGTCGCAAGCGCTGGAAGACACCAAGTCGGACATCGGCTGGGGTCACCAGATCCGCTCCTACGTGCTCGATGCGTCGCGGATCAAGGATCTGCGCACCAACATCGAACGCAGCGACTGCGACAAGGTACTCGACGGCGACATCGACGAATACCTGGAAGCCAGCCTGAAATCGGGCTTGTAATACTGCAATACGGGATCGGCTGACACGGTGCGATCCCGTAGGAGCCGGCTTGCCGGCGATCTCCAGGCCGAAGGCCTGGGGGCAATGAACCTGTGATGGAATTTCAAAAGACATGAGCGACCAACAACTCGACCCGCAAGCCCTGCAACAGGAAGAAAACTCCCTGATCGCCCTGCGCAAGGAAAAGCTTGCTGCCGAGCGCGCCAAGGGCAATGCCTTCCCGAACGACTTCCGCCGCGAAAACTACTGCGAAGATCTGCAGAAGAAATACGCGGACAAGACCAAGGAAGAGCTCGCAGAGGCTGCAATCCCGGTCAAGGTTGCCGGTCGCATCATGCTCAACCGTGGCTCGTTCATGGTGATCCAGGACATGACCGGTCGCATTCAGGTCTACGTCAACCGTAAAACCCTGTCCGAAGAAACCCTGGCCTCCGTCAAGACCTGGGACATGGGCGACATCATCGCTGCCGAAGGCACTCTGGCCCGTTCCGGCAAGGGTGACCTGTACGTTGAAATGACCAATGTGCGCCTGCTGACCAAGTCGCTGCGCCCGCTGCCGGACAAGCACCACGGCCTGACCGACACCGAGCAGCGCTACCGTCAGCGCTACGTCGACCTGATCGTCAACGAAGAAGTACGCCAGACTTTCCGCGTGCGTTCGCAAGTGATCGCCCACATCCGCAGCTTCCTGATGAAGCGCGACTTCCTCGAAGTCGAAACGCCGATGCTGCAGACCATCCCTGGCGGCGCGGCGGCCAAGCCGTTCGAAACCCACCACAACGCGCTGGACATGGAAATGTTCCTGCGTATCGCCCCTGAGCTGTATCTGAAGCGCCTGGTGGTTGGCGGTTTCGAGAAAGTGTTCGAGATCAACCGCAACTTCCGTAACGAAGGCGTTTCGACCCGTCACAACCCTGAATTCACCATGTTGGAGTTCTACCAGGCTTACGCCGACTACGAAGACAACATGGACCTGACCGAAGAACTGTTCCGCGAACTGGCGCAGCTTGTGTTGGGATCTACCGACGTGCCGTACGGCGACAAGGTGTTCCACTTCGGCGAGCCGTTCGCGCGCCTGTCGGTGTTCGACTCGATCCTCAAGTACAACCCCGAGCTGACCGCTGATGACCTGAACGACATCGACAAGGCTCGCGCCATCGCCAAGAAGGCCGGTGCCAAGGTGCTGGGCTTCGAAGGCCTGGGCAAGTTGCAGGTGATGATTTTCGAGGAACTGGTGGAGCACAAGCTGGAGCAGCCGCACTTCATTACCCAGTACCCGTTCGAAGTGTCGCCGCTGGCCCGTCGCAACGACGATAACCCCAACGTCACCGACCGTTTCGAGCTGTTCATTGGTGGTCGCGAAATCGCCAACGCCTACTCCGAGTTGAACGACGCGGAAGACCAGGCAGAGCGCTTCATGGCACAGGTGGCGGACAAGGACGCCGGTGATGACGAAGCCATGCACTACGACGCCGACTTCGTCCGTGCCCTGGAATACGGCATGCCGCCCACCGCCGGCGAGGGCATCGGTATCGACCGCCTGGTGATGTTGCTGACCAACTCGCCGTCGATTCGCGACGTGATCCTGTTCCCGCACATGCGGCCGCAAGCTTAAGTGCTCTGAATAATCAGCCGCCTTCATCAGGCGGCTTTTTATTGTCTGGTTGGAACTGACGTACCGCTTCTAATTCTGTGTGATTTTTAAGAGGGAATACCTGTCGTGAACCGCGCAATTGCTCAAGAAGGTGCAGCTGGCATCGCCACTGCGGTGGCTGAAAGTGTTCAGTACCAGGGCCGCAAGGCCAGCCGCCAAGGCAGTGAGCAGCGTAGACAGGACATTCTCGATGCCGCCATGCGCATTGTCGTGCGTGACGGCGTGCGGGCCGTGCGCCATCGTGCGGTGGCCGCCGAAGCCGGTGTGCCCTTGTCGGCCACCACCTATTACTTCAAGGATATCGATGACCTGCTCACCGATACCTTCGCCCAGTACGTGGAGCGCAGCGCGGCGTTCATGGCCAAGCTGTGGGCCAGCAACGAGGGGCTGCTGCGGGAAATGGTCGCCTATGGCGACGGCAGCGCCGCCTCGCGCTCGCAACTGGCCGACGATATCGCGCGTATGACCGCCGATTACGTACGGCGCCAGTTGAATACCCGTCGTGAACACTTGATGGCCGAACAGGCCTTCCGCCAGGAAGCCTTGCTCAACCCGCGCCTGGCGCAGCTGGTGCGCTCGCACCAGCAGATCCTGCTGCACGGCACTTGCCAGTTTTTCCAGGTCTTGGGCTCGCGGGAGCCGCAGCAGGATGCCAAGGTATTGACGTCGATAATCGGCCGGATGGAATATCAGGGCCTGCTCAACGGCGCCGAGCCGCTGGTGGAAGAAGAGATGCTCGGCATCCTCACGCGCTACATGCATCTGGTTCTGGCTTCGGTCTGAGCCGCCCGGCCTGGCTTGCCGGCTGCGGCCTGGCGGTCGTGGCCCGCGCCAGCGGCTACAGTGATTCTGGTGTTCATGGGAGAGTTGCATGCAAGCCTGGCGCGTCCTGATTGCCCTGTCGTTCCTGCTGCTCAGCGGTTGCCTGGTGGCCTTCAAGGAGCCGCTGCCGGCTGCGCAGGCGGCGCCTGCCCAATTGCTGGGCAAGTGGGCCAGCAAGAATGCCTGGGGCGAGCCGCTGAACATCCAGCTCAGCCAGATCGGCGCCAACCGCTACCGTGCCTCGAGTTACCCAGGCGGCACGGCGCGTCCGCGGGACACCTATGATTTCACCGTCTCCCGGCATGGCAACCGCTGGTACCTGTCGGCGGCGGTGCCCCAGGCCTTTGGCGGGCACTACAGCATTGCCGGCTTCGAGTTGACGGCAAGGCACGAACTGGTGCTTTACACCCTGGACCTGGAACAGATTCGCCAGGCCCTGGGTCAAAAGGCCTTGAGCGGTGAGCCCATGGCCACGGCCGAAGGCGATGGCGTGCTGATCAGCAGCCCCTTGCCCGAGGTCTTCGCCTACCTTGACGACCCCGCCAATTCCGACTTGTTCGTCGAGGCGGCGCGCTTCAAGCGCGTGGGCAAGTGACCCCGCGCTACAGACCCATTCAATAGGAGCTTTTGGTGGACGATTACCAGCAGACGATACGCACCTTGTCCGATCGCATAGTGCTGGCCCAGACACCGATCCGCGTGCTGGATGCGGTGAAGTGGGACGAGAACGTCCGCAAAGGCTTTCTCAAGGCCAAGGGCAAGGAAATGCCGGCGGTGGACCGCGCCTATTACGAGGGGCGGCCACTGTCTTTCGATTCTGGCGCGGTGAAGCTGGAATTCCAGAACATCGAGCGCGACATCACCCGCCAACTGGGCCAGTTCAACCCGGTAGGGCAGATCATGCGCCGCATGTGCAAGGAATACCGCATGGTGGTGCGCATGCTCGAAGCACGGGGTACCGGCGACTTCGGCCTGATCTCGCAGGAGCTGTACGGCGCCGCATCCGATGCCTTCCATGCCGGCGACCCGACCCTGGCGGACCTGGGGCTGATGATGTCCGATTACCTGAACAACATCGACGGTCGGGGCGATCTCAAGGACGAACCCAAGACCCTGAGTGCCAAGGATGCCGTGAGCCTGCTGCAGAGCCGCCTGAACAAGGTGTTCGGCGAGGCGGAGGAAACCATCCGGGTGTTCGAGTCCGACGGTATCGTCGCCGACGCCGCGGCGGGCGCCGACTACATCAAGATCCGCAGCGATGCGATGTTCAACAACCGTGACGTGCGGGCCCTGGAAGTCCATGAGGGGCTGGTGCACGTGGGCACCACCCTGAACGGCCTCAACCAGCCGATCTGCACCTTCCTGGCCAAGGGGCCGCCCTCGTCCACGGTGACCCAGGAGGGGCTGGCGATCCTGATGGAGATCATCACCTTTGCCTCTTACCCCAGCCGCTTGCGCAAGCTGACCAACCGCACCCGGGCCATCCATATGGTGGAGGAGGGCGCGGACTTCCTGCAGGTGTTCGAGTTCTTCCGCGAGCAGGGCTTCGAGATGGCCGAGAGCTACGGCAATGCCAGCCGGGTGTTCCGCGGGTCGGTGCCCACGGGGCTGCCGTTTACCAAAGACTTGTCCTACCTCAAGGGCTTCATCATGGTTTACAACTACATTCAGCTGGCTGTGCGCAAGGGCAAGCTGGAGCAGGTGCCGCTGCTGTTCTGCGGCAAGACCACCCTCGAGGACATGCGCACCCTGCGCCAGCTGGTGGACGAAGGGCTGGTGGTGGCACCCAAGTACCTGCCCGAACAGTTTCGCGACATGAACGCGCTGTCGGCCTGGATGTGTTTCTCCAACTTCCTCAACCACCTGAGCCTGGACCGGATCGAGGCGGACTACTCCAACATTCTTTGACTTTTGCCGGGGGGCGCACATGGACGTATCCACAGACAGCTGTAGCCACTGGCACAGGCTGCGACAAGGCCCGCAGGGCCTTCAGCGCCCATCCGAGTGCACGCCAGGGGGCTGCGGATGAGCCGGCTGCTGAAGTGTTGCGCGGTATTTGCCCTGCTGCTGGGCCTGCAGGGCTGCAGTTCGTTGCTGTTCTATCCCGAACCCGGGCTGCCTTTCACCCCTGAGCGGGCCAGGCTCGAATACCGTGACGTGACCCTGACCACCGCCGATGGCCTCAAGCTGCACGGCTGGTGGCTGCCGGCCAAACCCGGAGTGGCGGTCAAGGGCACGGTGCTGCACCTGCATGGCAACGGCGGCAATCTGGCCTGGCACCTGGGGGGTAGTTGGTGGCTGCCGGAGCAGGGCTATCAGGTGCTGCTGGTGGACTATCGCGGTTATGGCCTGTCCGAAGGTGCACCGAGCCTGCCGGCGATCTATCAGGATCTGGATGCCGCGTTCAAGTGGCTGGACCAGGCCCCCGAAGTGCAGGGCAAGCCATTGATCGTGCTGGGGCAAAGCCTGGGCGGCGCCCTGGCCATCCACTACCTGGTACAGCACCCCGAACGTCAGGCCCAGCTCAAGGCCATCGTCCTCGATGGCGTACCGGCCAGTTATCGCGATGTCGGGCGCTATGCCCTGAGCACTTCCTGGCTGACCTGGCCGTTGCAGGTGCCGTTGTCGTGGCTGGTGCCGGACACCGACAGCGCGATTCACTCGATGCCGCGCCTGACCGGGGTGCCGAAACTGATCTACCACAGCATCGACGATCCCATCGTGCCCCTTTCCAATGGCATCCGTGTGTATCAAGCTGCGCCCCCGCCCAGGGTCCTGCAGCTGACCCGCGGCGGCCATGTGCAAACCTTTGCCGATCCGACCTGGCGCCGCGTGATGCTGCGCTACCTCGATGATCCGCAGCATTTCGACGGGTTGCGCCGCCTGGGGGAGATCCCCAATTACCCGACGCCCCCGAATTCAGCAGTTGAACCTCCAGAGAGTCCGCAATGAGTGAAGAACGCAACGCCATTCCCATGATCATCACCGGTATCTGCAGCATCATCGTCACCGTGGGCAGCCTGTGGTACTACGGCTACCTGCACTTCGCCAAACCGGAGGATGCATTGCTGCTCAGCGACTTCACCATGCTCAAGACCGTGCCCGGCGAGGACTACAAGATCTCCCTGCAACCGGCCGATGAAGTGGCCCAATGCATCGACGGTGTACTGGTGCTGTTCGACACCCAGCAGAAAGGCCTGACCGGGGTGCTGGTGAACAAGAAGAAGCAGGCCGTGCGCTGCATGGGGCAGGAAACCCCGCAACTGGAGCAGTGATCTGTTCGCCGGCAAGCCGGCTCCTACATGGATAACGGCATAAAAAAACGCCGCCGACCTGAAGAGGTCGGCGGCGTTTTGTCTTACCTGCCTATATAGGCAGGGTGCCCGATCAGTTGCGGCTGACCGACGAACGTGGTGCTACCGGCTGGTTGTCGTTGGAGATGGTGACTTCCACGCGACGGTTCATGGCGCGGCCGGAAACACTGCCGTTATCGGCCACCGGATATTCCTTGCCATAACCCTGGCTGACGATGCGCGCCGGGTCGATACCCATGCGGATCAGAGCCATCTGCACCGAGCCGGCACGGCGCTCGGACAGTGACTGGTTGTAGGAATCGCTGCCGGTGCTGTCGGTGTAGCCTTCGACGATCACCTTGCGATCGGGGTTCTGCTGGAGGAATTGCGCCAGTTTGTTGATGTTCACCAGGCCGCTGGATTTCAGGTCGGACTTGTTGGTGGCGAACAGCACGTCACCGAAGGTCACCAGGGTGCCGCGGTCGGTCTGCTTGGCGTTGAGGCTGTCCTGCAACTGCTTGATCTGCGCGTCGCGGGCATCGAGGATGGCGCGGGCGCGCTGGTCGCCGGCGTCCTTGAGCTTGGCTTCGGCGGTGCGCAGGGCAATGGTTTCCTTGGCCACTTCAACCCGCTGGTTGGTCAGGTAGGCCAGTTGGTCGACCTTCTTCTCGTCGTCCTTGTTCAGGTAGGCCTTGTCGGCCTTGTCCATCCAGTCGGCGGCGTCCTTGGTTTCCAGGGCGGCGACCTTGCTGGCCTGCGGGTTGGCCTGCAGGGCGGAGAAGTTGGTGCGGGCGTTTTCCAGGTTGGCGTTAGGCGGGGTGGAGCAGGCCGCCAGGGCTACGCTCATGGCCAACAGGGCTGGGATCATCAATTGTTTGCGCATAATGGTTCGTCCTTTCAATCAAATACGAGTACGTGGGAATCGGCGGCGGCTTCTTATTGCACGCTACGCATGCCTTCCTGACGCAGTTCCTGAACGCCTTTCTGCGAGTCTTTGAGCGCCTGCTCGGCCTTGGCGGCCTGGGCCTTGCGCTCTGCTACGCGGGCGTCCCACTCGGCTTGTTCAGCCAGGCGACGGGCTTCGTCGTACTTCTTGTCGTGCATGGCAATCTCGGCTTGCTTGAGCTTGTCCTGCGCCGACTTCATTTCCACGGCAGCAAATTCGGTACCGCCTGCGCTCACTGCGCTATTGACCGCAGATTGCGTGACCGCGTACTGCTCGGTGGGCGGGTTCCCGGCACAACCGGCCAGAACCATGCTGCTACCGAGGGCCAGCGCGGCCAGCTTCAGCCCGCGCAGAGAGGTGAACGAGGATTTGGCAGTGCTGATCTTCATGGTCTTCAACTCCATTGGGTAACTCCTGGAAAACATCAAAATCCATCCTGGTTCTGGCGCCGTGACGCTTCAGTGACGACGAGCGCTGATGGCAAAATTTGAAACGGCCGTTCCAGTGATGGCTAATGGGTGTGACCCGAGGCTTTTTTGAATAGTTCAGAGAAAGATGGCGATTGGCCGGAAAAAAATCTGACGCATCGGACAGGGCTCTAGATCGGGAACTTTTGCCGTGCGCAGGGGTATCCCCGACCCTTTGCAGGGCCGGGAAGGATGATTGTCAGGTGACCGCGGGAGTGTGGAAGTTCAGTGCTTGGGCTTGTCGGACTGGCTCGCCAGCAGGTGCAGATGCTGGCGCGACAATGCCAGGAAACGAGGGGTGGGACCCACATCCTCGTACAGTGGATCGCCCTCTTCATCGGTGGCCACGACGTGCTGGCCTTGGATGTAGGGGAAGCTCGCCTCCAGCTCTTCCAGGGCGGCGCCGATCAGTTCGCCGAGCAGTTCTTCGGTCTGGCGTTTGGGGTACATCTCGGAAAGGGCGGCCAGGCGTGCGGCGGCTTCCACATCCAGGTGAATCCGGTAGCCGGTCCGGGTCAGACGACCCTTGGCGTTTTCTTCCCAGTGTTGCGCAAGTTCACGGATTTTCATGATGACCTCAATGAACACCTGCTCGTGGCAGGCTGGGTTGAGTGGACCGGCCGGGGCCGGTAGGCGGCCCTCGTGCGGCCTATGCTTGAGACTAGCTGCATCGCCGAAGGTTTGGTGCGCTTTGCCCCACGCTTGCTAAGCGAGGTGTGCAGGCGGCACTCTTGAGCCTTCCGTGCCGCCTTGAGTCCGCTGGAGAACACCTCGATGACCGATATTGATGCGCGCTTGCGCGAAGACGTTCACCTCTTGGGGGAACTGCTGGGCAATACCATCCGCGACCAGTACGGGGAGGCTTTCCTCGACAAGATCGAGCAGATTCGCAAAGGCGCCAAGGCCGATCGCCGGGGCTCGCCGGGGGCCGAGCTGAGCGCCAGCCTCGACCAGTTGAGCGAGGACGAACTGCTGCCGGTGGCCAGGGCCTTCAACCAGTTCCTCAACCTGGCGAACATCGCCGAGCAGTATCAGTTGATCCACCGCCGCGACGAGTCGCAGCCGGCACCCTTCGAGGCTCGGGTGCTGCCGGAGCTGCTGGCTCGCCTGCGGGCCGAAGGGCACAGCGCCGATGCTCTGGCCCGGCAACTGGGGCGCCTGGAAATCGAGCTGGTGCTGACCGCTCACCCCACCGAAGTGGCGCGCCGCACCCTGATCCAGAAATACGATGCGATTGCCGGGCAACTGGCGGCCCAGGACCACCGTGACCTCACCAGCGCCGAGCGCGGGCAGATCCAGGAGCGCCTGCAACGCTTGATCGCCGAGGCCTGGCACACCGAGGAAATCCGTCGGACCCGACCCACTCCGGTGGATGAAGCCAAGTGGGGCTTCGCGGTGATCGAGCATTCGCTGTGGCAGGCGATCCCCAATTACCTGCGCAAGGCCGACAAGGCATTGTTCGAGGCCACCGGGCTGCACCTGCCGCTGGAGTCGGCGCCGATCCGCTTCGCGTCGTGGATGGGCGGCGACCGTGATGGCAACCCCAATGTCACCGCTGCGGTAACCCGCGAAGTACTGCTGCTGGCGCGCTGGATGGCCGCCGACCTGTACCTGCGGGACATCGACCACCTGGCGGCCGAGCTGTCCATGCAGCAGGCCAGCCCGGCGCTCCTGGCCAGGGCCGGAGATAGCGCCGAGCCTTATCGGGCGCTGCTCAAGCAATTGCGCGAACGCCTGCGGGCCACCCGCAACTGGGCCCACGCGGCGCTCAGCGCGGCGGTGCCGGCGGGCGCCGAGGTGTTGCACAACAACCGTGACCTGCTGGAGCCGCTGCAGCTGTGCTACCAGTCGTTGCACGAGTGCGGCATGGGAGTGATTGCCGACGGGCCGCTGCTCGACTGTCTGCGCCGGGCAGTGACCTTCGGTCTGTTCCTGGTGCGCCTGGATGTACGCCAGGATTCCAGCCGGCATACCTCGGCCATGACCGAAATCACCGATTACCTGGGCCTGGGGCGTTACGAGGACTGGAGCGAGGAGGATCGCATCACCTTCCTGATGCGCGAACTGAGCAGCCGTCGGCCGTTGTTGCCAGGCTATTTCAAGCCCTCGGCGGACACCGCCGAAGTGCTCGCCACCTGCCGCGAAATTGCTGGTGCGCCAGCGGCGTCCCTGGGTTCCTATGTGATTTCCATGGCCGGCGCGGCCTCCGATGTGCTGGCGGTGCAGTTGCTGCTCAAGGAATCCGGTGTGCTGCGACCGATGCGCGTGGTGCCTCTGTTCGAGACCCTGGCGGACCTGGACAACGCCGGCCCGGTGATGGAAAAACTGCTGCACATGCCGGGCTATCGTTCGCGCCTGCAAGGGCCGCAGGAAGTGATGATCGGCTACTCCGACTCGGCCAAGGATGCCGGCACCACGGCTGCGGCCTGGGCCCAGTACCGGGCCCAGGAGCGGCTGGTGGACATCTGCCGCGAGCAACAGGTGGAACTGCTGCTGTTCCACGGCCGCGGTGGCACCGTGGGGCGTGGCGGCGGCCCGGCCCACGCGGCCATTCTGTCGCAGCCGCCGGGTTCGGTGGCGGGGCGTTTCCGCACCACCGAGCAAGGGGAAATGATCCGCTTCAAATTCGGCCTGCCGGACATCGCCGAGCAGAACCTCAACCTCTATCTGGCCGCGGTACTGGAGGCGACCCTGTTGCCGCCGCCGCCACCGCAGCCGGCCTGGCGTCACCTGATGGACGAGCTGGCCAGCGATGGCGTCCGGGCCTACCGCGAGGTGGTGCGGGACAATCCGCAGTTCGTCGAGTACTTCCGCCAGTCCACTCCGGAACAGGAGCTGGGCCGCCTGCCGCTGGGCAGCCGCCCGGCCAAGCGCCGTGCCGGGGGCATCGAGAGCCTGCGGGCGATCCCCTGGATCTTCGGCTGGACCCAGACCCGCCTGATGTTGCCCGCCTGGCTCGGCTGGGAAGCGGCCTTGAGCAAGGCCCTGGCCCGTGGCGAGGGTGACCTGCTGGGGCAGATGCGTGAGCAATGGCCGTTTTTCCGCACCCGCATCGACATGCTGGAGATGGTGCTGGCCAAGGCCGACGCGGATATCGCCCGCTCCTATGACGAGCGCCTGGTGGAGGCCGAACTGTTGCCGTTGGGCGAGCATTTACGCGACCTATTGTCGCAGGCTTGCGCGGTGGTCCTGGGCCTGACCGGGCAGTCGCAACTGCTGGCGCACAGCCCCGATACCCTGGAGTTCATCCGCCTGCGCAACACCTACCTCGACCCGCTGCATCTGTTGCAGGCCGAGCTGCTGGCGCGCTCGCGCAAGCAGCAGGCGCCGCAAGGAAGCCCCGTGGAACAGGCGTTGCTGGTCTCCGTGGCCGGTATCGCCGCTGGCTTGCGCAATACCGGCTGAGGTGCGAGAGGGCTGCCGGCCAGCTGCGCGGCAGCCCCGATCAAGGCAATTGCGAGGTGTCGTTCTGGTTCATCTGGCGACACTTTGTTGTCGGGTTGCGACTTGTTCTACCCGGCCAATGGGGCACAAAAGGGCCGGGTTCCTCCGACTTTCGACTGCTTGTGTGCGCTGTGTCGGCTGTGTATCTTGATCAGCCTTTGGCCGTTTGGGCGGCCACACCCCCATTTTTGAGATTGGCCCCACGAGGCGAATCCGAGCGTTTCTAAATAAAAAATTGAGGAGCACATCGATGCGCGTAATTCTGCTGGGAGCTCCCGGGGCCGGTAAAGGTACTCAGGCAAAGTTCATCACCGAAAAGTTCGGTATTCCACAGATCTCCACCGGTGACATGCTGCGTGCTGCGGTCAAGGCCGGCACCGAGCTGGGCCTGAAGGCCAAGAGCGTGATGGACAGCGGTGGCCTGGTGTCCGATGACCTGATCATCAACCTGGTCAAGGAACGCATCAGCCAGGCCGACTGCGCCAATGGCTTCCTGTTCGACGGCTTCCCGCGCACCATTCCCCAGGCCGAAGCGCTGGTGAAGGCCGGTGTCGAGCTGGACAACGTGGTGGAAATCGCCGTCGACGACGAAGAGATCGTCCAGCGCATCGCCGGTCGCCGTGTGCACGAAGCTTCGGGCCGGGTCTACCACACCGTCTACAACCCGCCGAAGATCGCCGGCAAGGATGACATCACCGGTGAAGACCTGGTGCAGCGCAAGGACGACACCGAGGAAACCGTGCGTCATCGCCTGTCGGTCTACCACTCGCAGACCAAGCCGCTGGTGGAGTTCTACCAGCAACTGGCTGCCACCCAGGGCAAGCCTAAGTACAGCCATATCCCTGGCGTCGGTTCGGTGGAAGTGATCACCGGCAAGGTACTCGAAGCCCTGAGCTGAGTTGCCTGAGCGTTTGATCGTTGAACGGCCCGCTTGCGGGCCGTTGCTGTTTATAATGCGTCACTTTTTTCAATGCCTATGGAACCCCGAATGAGCACCTTGCTGGCCCTGGACACCGCGACTGAAGCTTGCTCCGTTGCTTTGCTGCATGACGGCAAGGTCACGAGCCATTACGAGGTGATCCCGCGCCTGCATGCGCAGAAGCTGTTGCCGATGATCCAGGAGCTGCTGGCCAATGCCGGGGTGACCTTGCAACAGGTCGAGGCCATTGCCTTTGGCCGTGGCCCGGGCGCCTTCACCGGGGTGCGCATCGCCATCGGCGTGGTGCAGGGCCTGGCCTTTGCCCTGGAGCGCCCGGTGCTGCCGGTATCCAACCTGGCGGTGCTGGCCCAGCGGGCTCTGCGCGAGCATGGCGCGACCCAGGTGGCTTCGGCCATCGATGCGCGCATGGATGAAGTCTATTGGGGCTGCTACCAGGAAGTTGCCGGCGAGATGCGCCTGGTGGGCGCGGAAGCGGTATTGCCGCCGGAAGTCGCGGCCCTGCCCGCAGGCTCCAGCGGCGACTGGTTCGGTGCGGGCACCGGTTGGGGATATGGCGAGCGCATTGCCGTCGAACTCAGCGGCCAGGACGCCGGCATGCTGCCGCATGCGGTCGACCTGCTGACCCTGGCGCAATTTGCCTGGGAGCGCGGCGAGGCGATCGTTGCCGACCAGGCCCAACCTGTCTATCTGCGGGACAAGGTCGCTACTCCCAAGGCCCGTTGAACCTAGAACAAATGTGCGCGGTTATGCGGATAACTCCTGCATACGCCCGCCAATCGTCCGTTTTTTCAGCCTGAATCTGCCCGGTTTTAAACCTTTTGGCTTTTCTGTGTTCTAGTTATCACTTGGGCATTTGCTAAGTCGAAGCGGTGCCGCTAAATTGCCATCATCGACCCCGGGCTTTTCTGTATGCGTATAGACGGCATCTCCTCTCAGTCCTACCCCATCAAGCGCAAGCCTCGCAAAGGCCGTGCGCTGGTAGACGAGTCCCTGGACGATGCCGACGCGATTGAAGTGCAGCCCGAGCCTTCGGCCCAGAGCCGTTCCCAGGCTTCTTCCCCACGCACCGGCAATCTTCCCGCCCGCCCCCAGGACATGATCTTCCAGCGGGCGATGAAAAAGAGCGTGGCCAACGCCCTGGCCAGCTACCTGACCACCGCCGGCTTTGTCGATTGGGATATGGAAGTGGTGGGTCTCGACCTGCATATCTGATGCTGCCTTATTTCCTCGGTTGTCCTTCCTGGAGCGAAAACGCCTGGCGTGAGTACCTGTACCCGGAAGACGCCCGGCCCAATGATTTCCTCGGCCTGTATTGCCAGGTCTTCAACGCCGTCGAAGGCAATACCACCTTCTATGCACGGCCGGCGCCCGGAACCGTGCAGCGCTGGGCCGAGATCATGCCCGAGCACTTTCGCTTTACCGCCAAGTTCCCCGGTGACATCAGTCACGGCGGCGACCTGCGCGAGCAGTTGAGCGCCGCTGAGTCCTTTATCCAGCTGCTCAGCCCCCTGGGTGAGCGGGTGTCGCCGCTGTGGCTGCAGTTGCCGGCCAGCTTCGCGCCCCAGCGTCTGGCGGAACTGGCCGGGTTCATCGATGGCCTGGAGCGGCCGCTGGCGGTGGAAGTGCGGCACCCGGAGTTCTTCACCAAGGGCGATGCCGAGCGCATGCTCAACCGGCTGCTGCGCGAGCGTGGCGTGGAACGCATCTGCCTCGACCCGCGGGCCCTGTTCAGTTGCACGTCGACCGCTCCTGCGGTGCTGCATGCGCAGTCGAAAAAGCCCAAGGTGCCACCGCGCCCCGCAGCCTTCACCCAGTTTCCCCAGGTGCGCTTCATCGGTCATCCGGAGCTTGAGGCCAACGATCCTTTCCTTGAGCCCTGGATCGACAAGGTCGCCGGCTGGATCGAAGAGGGGCGTACGCCCTACGTGTTCCTGCACACTTCGGACAACCGTCTGGCGGCCGAACTGGCGCGGCGTTTTCACGCCCGGCTGATGCAACGTTTGCCTGGCTTGCCCGCATTGCCTGAGTTATACAGAGAGCCCGCTGCGGAGCAACTCGGCTTGCTCTGAAGCGCCTTCACGGCCTTCTTCAGGAGCGAGCCAATGGACGCGCAAACCCTTCGAGCCACTGCCTTCAGGGCCCTGCATGAACGTGCCGGAGCCTTCGTCATTCCCAACCCCTGGGATGCCGGTTCGGCGAAGATGCTCGCCAGCCTCGGCTTCGAGGCCCTGGCCACCACCAGCGCCGGCTATGCCTTTTCCCTGGGGCGCCCGGATGCCGAAGGTGCACTCAGCCTGGAGGACACGCTGGACAACGTGCGCAGCATCGTCGGCGCCAGCAGCCTGCCGGTGGCGGCGGACCTGGAAAACGGGTTTTCCGACAGCCCCGAAGGCTGTGCCCAGGCGCTGCTTCTTGCGGCGGCCAGCGGTGTGGTCGGTGCTTCGATCGAGGACGCCACGGGCCATGCCGAGCAGCCGATCTACGATTTCCAGCTGGCGGTGGAACGCATCGAGGCCTGCGTGGCGGCCGTTCGCAGTCTGCCCTTTCCCTTTACCCTGACCGCCCGGGCGGAAAACCTGCTGCACGGGCGTGATGATCTGGCAGACACCATTCGCCGCTTGCAGGCCTTTGCCGAGGCCGGTGCCGATGTGCTCTATGCCCCGGCCCTGGGCAGTGCCGAGGATATCCAGCAGGTGGTGCGAGCGGTGGCGCCCAAGCCAGTGAACGTGCTGATGTCGGGAGGCCTCAACCTCAGCGTGGCGCAACTGGCGGAACTGGGCGTCAAGCGCATCAGTGTCGGTTCGGCCCTGGCGCGGGCCGCTTACGGAGCCTTCTACCGGGCTGCGCTAGATATCCATAGCCACGGGCGTTTCGATTTTGCCGACCGGGCGATGCCGTTCGGGCAGATCAATCAAATGTTCAAGCAGCCGTGAAACGGGAGTGTCTGTGCGGGTAGTGAAAGTCCTGGGCGCCTTGTTGTTGCTGGGCGCCCTGTTGTTGATCGGTGTTCGCCTGGGCTGGTTGCCCGTCGCGGACAGTTGGAATCCCTGGGCGCCGCTGGACGTGCGGGCCAAGCCCAACCTGTTGACCCGTTTCAAGCTGGCGCGGCTGCGGGATGACCCGCAACTGTGCGACCAGGTGCTGGCGGGCTCGGGTTTGCGTACCAGCCGCCAGCTCGACAGCCGCACGGACGTCGCTTGCCCATTGAGCAATACCCTGCGTGTACAGGGTGGCGACGTGGCCCTGAGCAGCAGCTTTCTTGCCAGTTGCCCGCTGGCGGTGGCCTTTGCCCTGTATGAGCGCCACGGCCTGCAGTCGGCCGCGCAGGCGGTGTACGGCCAGCGGGTGGCGCGAGTCGATCACCTGGGCAGTTTCGCCTGCCGCAACATGTACAGCCGCGAGAGCGGTGCCCGCAGCCAGCATGCCAGTGCCAATGCCCTGGACATCGCCGGCTTTCGCCTGGGGGATGGGCGCAGCATCAGCGTGCTCCGGGATTGGCCCAAGGACAGCAATGAAGGCCGATTTCTGCGCCTGGCCCGGGATGGCGCCTGTGACGCGTTCAACGTGGTGCTGGGGCCGGACTACAACAATGCCCATCGCAACCACTTTCATCTGGATGTAGGGCCTTGGTGGGTGTGTCGCTGAGGCTGGGCTCAGGCGGCGATGCGCAGGTTCTGTAGGATCAGCGGGCGGGCCCAGCCGATATCGAAGTCCATCGCCCGCTGTTGCTCGATGAGTTCCTGAGGCGGGAACGGCTCCGCGGGTTTGTCCAGCAGGTCCAGTTCGAATTCGGCGATCGGCAGATGCAGTGGGCGGGGCTCCGGCGCAGGGCCTGGAGCAGGAGTCGGCTGGCCGGCGTTGAGCACGATCGGGCGTACCCAGCCACTTTCGAAATCCTGCTGGCGCTGTTGGGCCACGATCTCTTCTGGCGGGAAGGGTGGGGCGGGTTTATCCAGCAGGTCCATTTCAAACTCGGCGATAGGCAGGAACAGCGGCTCCGGCGGGCGGACCTCGGTGTCTTGCACGTCGCAATGACGCTGATTGACGATCTGCGCCAGCACATCGCTGCCGCCAGCCGGTTCAACCGGGCCATCGATGGCCACCGCCGGTACCGATTCAACGCTCGCACCTTCACCCCGTTGCTCGGCCAGGGCCTGGGCAAAGAAGTCCTGCCACAGATGGCTGACGCCGCTCAGTGCCTGGGAGTTGCGCAGGCCATAGTCGCCGTGGGGCGAGATATAACCTATCGATGTGCGTTGAATGTCTGACATTGCTCTCGGTCGACGCTTGAGCTCTGGCAAAATGGCCGATAGTCCTGTTATCGGCAGTTTTTGCCGATCATTAATTTTTTGAGTGTGTTTTCAGATGAATGAGCAACCCGCAGCCTGCCGCATCAAAGTCGAAGCCCTGGGCGCCGGATTCGCCCCAGCGGCCGAGCAATGGGCCGAGCGCCTGGGGCTGGCGCTGCAGGTCGATGAGGCCGAGTTCGCCTTGCAAGTGGGGGAGCAGGGCCTGCAGTTGCAGCAATTGGGGCCGGACGCGCCCGGGCCGGTACGGGTGGATTTCGTCGAGGGTGGTGCAGCCCATCGGCGGCTGTACGGCGGCGGCAGCGGGCAGATGATCGCCAAGGCGGTGGGCGTGGCCCAGGGCGTGCGACCACGGGTGCTGGATGCCACGGCCGGTCTGGGCAAGGATGGCTTCGTGCTGGCGACCCTGGGTTGCGAGATGAGCCTGATCGAGCGCCAGCCATTGATTGGTGCGCTATTAGAAGACGGCCTGGCCCGCGCTGCGCAGGACGCCGAGGTAGGGCCTATCGTGGCCCGCATGCACCTGCTCAAGGGCAATTCCATCGAGCTGATGCGCAACTGGCAGGGTGAACCGCCCCAGGTGATCTACCTCGACCCGATGTTTCCCCATCGGGAGAAAAGTGCCCTGGTGAAGAAGGAAATGCGCTTGTTCCGGCCACTGGTGGGCGATGACAACGACGCCCCGGCCCTGCTCGCCGCGGCCCTGGCCCTGGCCAGCCACCGGGTGGTGGTCAAGCGTCCGCGCAAGGCGCCGTGCATCGAAGGGCCCAAGCCCAGCCATGGACTGGAGGGCAAATCCAGCCGCTACGACATCTACCCGAAGAAGGCCCTCAAGGCCTGAGCCCCCTGTAGCAGCCAGCTTGCCGGCGAAGGCGGTCTTCAGTCCGCTTCGCTGGCAAGCCCGCTCCTACATCAGCCAGCGCTTGCACCTGCCGGTTTCTACGGCCGGTAGGCGCGGATGAACAGCGCCACCACTTCCTGCACATGCTCCTCTGCGGCGGCGCCCCTCAAGGGTTCGCCGCAGCCGTAGAGCAGGCGGAAATTCGCCCCGCCCTTGAGCATGCAGAAAAAGTGCTCGGCGGCGTTGCGCGGCTTGTCGATGCGCAGGGTGCCCAGCTGATTGATCTTCGCCAGCAGCCGCTCCATGCCCTGCAGCACCCGTTCGGGACCGGCCTCGATGAAGATCTGCGAGAGCTTGGGGTCCTGGCTGCCCAGCGTCATGATCAGGCGGTGCAGGTTCACCGACTCGTCGCTGTTGATCAGATGGTGAAAGCCCCGGGCGATGTTCAGCAGGACATTCTCCACCGGCGTTTCGGGGGTCAGTTCGTAGATCAGCGTGGGCAGCTGTTCTTCGCACTTGGCCACCACAGCGGCGGTGAACAAGGTCTCCTTGTCATTGAAATGGCTGTAGACCGTGAGCTTTGAAACCCCGGCCTCAGCGGCGACCGCATCCATGCTGGTACTGGCGTAGCCATTGCTCAAGAACAGGACTTTGGCTGCTTCGAGAATGGCCTGGCGCTTGGCCAGATCCTTGGGCCTGCCTGGCCCAACGTTTGCGGAAATATTGTCGGACATTTTTTCGCTGTTAATACTGGACTGGTGAGTTTGCTATTAATAACATACCGGCCAGTATAAATATTCCAAGCACCATTAGCGAAAGGTCGCCGCCATGTTCCGCTATGCCTTGCCAGTCAGCCTGGCTTTTTTTCTGTCTGCTTGTGGGCACGAAGAGCCCGTTCAAATTGGCATCCGGCCGGCCATGGTGGTCCAGCCAGAGCCCTCGGCAAGAGCTTCGGACAGCTACCCGGGCGAGGTGCGCGCCCGCTATGAGCCGGACCTGGCATTCCGTATCGGCGGCAAGGTCAGCCGACGGCTGGTGGAAGAGGGCGAGCGGGTCAAGGCCAACCAGCCCCTGGCGGAGCTCGACCCGCAGGACGTGCGCCTGCAACTTGAAGCCACCCGGGCCCAGGTCACTGCAGCCAGCGCCAACCTCAACCTGGTGCGCGCCGAGCGTGATCGCTACAAGACCCTGCTGGAGCGGCAGATGGTCAGCCATTCCCAATACGACAACGCCGAGAACCTCTACCGTTCCGGCGAAGCGCGCCTGAAGCAGATCAAGGCCGAGTTCGATGTGGCCAACAACCAGGCCGGCTACGCGGTGCTGCGCGCGCCGCAGGACGGCGTGGTGGCCAAGCGTGCGGTGGAAGTGGGGCAGGTGGTGGCGGCCGGGCAGACGGTCTTCACCCTGGCCACCGATGGCGAGCGTGAGGTGCTGATCAGCTTCCCCGAGCAGAACTACGGCCGCTTCAAGGTCGGCCAACCGGTATCGGTGGAGCTCTGGACCCAGCCGGGCCAGCGTTTCGACGGGCGCATCCGCGAGCTGTCGCCTGCTGCCGATCCCAAGTCCCGGACCTTCGCCGCGCGTATTGCCTTCACTGCCGGCAAGGTTCCCGCCGAGCTGGGCCAGAGTGCCCGGGTGTTCATCCAGAGCGGCGATGCGGTGCCGCTGTCGGTGCCGCTGTCGGCGTTGTCCGCGGAAGGCGGGGCGACTTATGTCTGGCGGGTGGATGCCAACAATACCCTGCACAAGACCCCGGTGCGGGTCGGCGCCTTCGGCGAGAAGAGCGTGCCGGTGCTGGAAGGGCTGAGCGCCAGCGATTGGGTGGTGGCCGCGGGGGTGCATGTGCTCCATGAGGGCTTGCAGGTGCGCCCGGTGGATCGCTCCAACCGCGTGGTCAATCTGGCGGCCAAGGAGTAATCCCCGATGGGTTTCAACCTTTCCGCCTGGGCGTTGCGCAATCGCCAGATCGTTCTGTTCCTGATGCTGCTGCTGGCCATTGTCGGTGCGCTGTCCTACACCAAGCTGGGGCAGAGCGAGGATCCGCCTTTCACCTTCAAGGCCATGGTGATCCGCACCAACTGGCCCGGGGCCACGGCCCAGGAAGTCTCGCGCCAGGTCACCGAGCGCATTGAAAAGAAGCTGATGGAGACTGGCGAGTACGACCGCATCGTGTCCTTCTCGCGGCCGGGGGAGTCCCAGGTGACCTTCATCGCCCGGGACTCGATGCACTCCAACGAGGTTCCCGAGCTGTGGTACCAGGTACGCAAGAAGATCAGCGATATCCGGCAGACCCTGCCGCCCGGTATCCAGGGGCCGTTCTTCAACGATGAGTTCGGCACCACCTTCGGCAATATCTATGCGTTGACCGGGCAGGGCTTCGACTACGCGGTACTCAAGGACTACGCCGACCGCATCCAGATCCAGCTGCAACGGGTCAAGGACGTGGGCAAGGTCGACCTGCTGGGCCTGCAGGACGAGAAAATCTGGATCGAGCTGTCCAACGTCAAGCTGGCGACCCTGGGCCTGCCCCTGGCGGCGGTGCAGCAGGCCCTGGAAGAACAGAACGCAGTGTCCACCGCCGGGTTCTTCGAGACTCCGAGCGAGCGGGTGCAACTGCGGGTGTCGGGCAATTTCCAGACCGTGGAGCAGATCCGCAATTTCCCGATCCGCGTCGCCGGTCGTACCTTCCGCATCGGTGATGTGGCGGACGTGCGTCGTGGTTTCAACGATCCGCCCGCGCCGCGCATGCGCTTCATGGGTGAAGACGCCATCGGCCTGGCTGTGGCGATGAAGGAGGGGGGTGACATCCTGGTGCTGGGCAAGGCCCTGGAAGGCGAGTTCTCGCGCCTGCAGAAAAGCCTGCCGGCGGGGATGGAACTGCGCAAGGTGTCCGACCAGCCGGCGGCGGTGAAGACTGGGGTGGGCGAGTTCGTCCGGGTGCTGGCCGAGGCCCTGATCATCGTGCTGCTGGTGAGTTTCTTCTCCCTGGGAGTGCGGACCGGGATGGTGGTGGCCCTGGCGATTCCCCTGGTGCTGGCGATGACCTTCGCCACCATGTACTACCTGGGGATCGGCCTGCACAAGATTTCCCTGGGGGCGCTGGTGCTGGCCCTGGGCTTGCTGGTGGACGACGCGATCATTGCGGTAGAGATGATGGCGATCAAGATGGAGCAGGGCTTCGACCGGATCAAGGCCGCCAGCTTCGCCTGGACCAGTACCGCCTTCCCCATGCTCACCGGCACCCTGATCACTGCGGCGGGCTTCCTGCCGATCGCCACGGCCCAGTCCGGCACGGGCGAATACACCCGTTCGATCTTCCAGGTGGTGACCATTGCCCTGGTAGCCTCGTGGATTGCAGCCGTGGTGTTCGTGCCGTACCTGGGGGAAAAACTGCTGCCGGACCTGGCGAAGATCCACGCCGCCAAGCACGGCGCCGAATCCAATCCCCACGGTACACCCTTCTACCAGCGGGTCCGGCGGGTAGTGGGCTGGTGCGTGGAGCGGCGCAAGACGGTGATCGTCCTGACCATCCTGCTGTTCGTCGGCTCGGTGATGCTGTTCCGTTTCGTTCCCCAGCAGTTCTTCCCGGCCTCGGGTCGCCTGGAACTGATGGTCGACCTGAAGCTGGCGGAAGGCGCGTCCCTGAGCAACACCGCCGATGAGGTCAAGCGCCTGGAAGCCCTGCTCAAGGAGCATGCGGGCATCGACAACTACGTGGCCTATGTGGGCACCGGTTCGCCGCGGTTCTACCTGCCGCTGGACCAGCAACTGCCCGCCACCAGCTTTGCCCAGTTCGTGGTGCTGGCCAAGAGCATCGAGGAGCGTGAAGAGCTGCGCGGCTGGTTGATCGAAACCCTCAACGAGCAGTTCCCGGCGCTGCGCTCGCGGGTCACGCGCCTGGAGAACGGGCCGCCCGTGGGCTACCCGGTGCAGTTCCGGGTCACCGGCGAGCACATCGAGGAAGTCCGCGCCCTGGCGCGCAAGGTAGCGGCCAAGGTGCGAGAGAACCCCCATGTGGTCAACGTGCACCTGGATTGGGAAGAGCCCAGCAAGGTGGTCTACCTGAACATCGACCAGGACCGGGCCCGGGCCTTGGGAGTGAGCACCGCCAACCTGTCGAAATTCCTCCAGAGTTCGCTGATCGGTTCCACCGTCAGCCAGTACCGGGAAGACAACGAGCTGATCGAGATCCTGCTGCGGGGCACCCGCGAGGAACGCACCGAGCTGTCGTTGCTGCCGAGCCTGGCGGTGCCTACCGAGAATGGCCAGAGCGTGTCCCTGTCCCAGGTGGCAACCCTGGAGTACGGCTTCGAGGAAGGGGTGATCTGGCACCGCAACCGCCTGCCCAACGTCACCGTGCGCGCCGACATCTACGGCAAGGAGCAGCCGGCGACCCTGGTGCAGCAGATCCTGCCGACCCTGGAGCCGGTTCGCGCGGAGCTGCCCGATGGTTACCTGCTGGAAGTGGGTGGCACGGTCGAGGACTCGACCCGGGGCCAGAACTCGGTGAAGGCCGGCGTGCCGCTGTTCATCGTGGTGGTGCTGACCTTGCTGATGATCCAGCTGCGCAGTTTCTCGCGCACGGCCATGGTGTTCCTCACGGCGCCCCTGGGATTGATCGGGGTCACCTTGTTCCTGCTGGTGTTCCGCCAGCCCTTCGGCTTCGTGGCCATGCTCGGCACCATTGCCCTGTCGGGGATGATCATGCGCAACTCGGTGATCCTGGTGGACCAGATCGAGCAGGACATCAAGGCGGGGCACAAGCCCTGGGATGCGATCATCGAAGCCACGGTGCGGCGTTTCCGGCCCATCGTGCTGACCGCCCTGGCGGCGGTGCTGGCGATGATCCCGCTGTCGCGCAGTGTGTTCTTCGGGCCGATGGCAGTGGCCATCATGGGTGGGCTGATCGTGGCGACGGCGCTGACCCTGTTGTTCCTGCCGGCGCTGTATGCGGCCTGGTTCAGGGTCAAGAAAACCTAGGAACCGGTATGCGGGAATACATCCTGTAGGAGCCGGCTTGCCGGCGAAGAGGCCCTTGGGGCAGGCGCTTGTCCTGGCGACGTCTTCGCCAGCAAGCTGGCTCCTACAGGTAGCGGGGAGGCTTACAGGGTGCCGAAGACTTTCTTGGCCAGGCTGGTGGCGGCTGCCGCCGGGTTCTGGCGAATGGTTTCTTCCTGCTTGCCGATCATTTCGAACAGGCCATTGAGGGCTTGTTCGGTCACGTAACTCTCGATGTTGGCGCTCTTGGCATCCAGCACGCCGAGCGTCGCAGCCTGGCCGGCGAAGGAGTTGTACTGCTTGGCCAGGCCGACCTGGTCAGTGGCCTGCTTGACGATCGGCAGGAACTTGGCGCGGATCTGCTCGCGGCTGCTCTTGTCCAGGTATTGGGTGGCGGAGTCCTTGCCGCCGGCAAGAATGCCCTTGGCGTCAGCCACGGTCATCTTCTTCACGGCATCCACCAACAGGGCCTGGGCTTGCGGGACAGCGGCCTCGGCAGCCTTGTTCATGCTGGTTTCAAGCTGATCGACCTGGTCGCCCATGCCGAACTGTTTCATTTTTTTCGCGACCTTGCCCAGGTTGCCTGGCAGCTCGATGCGCACCTCGGGGTTGTTGCTGAAACCACCTGGGGTGCCCAGCTGTTTGACGGCGATCTGCGCACCCTGGGTCAGGGCATCTTTCAGGCCACCGCTGGCGTCACCCTGGGACAGGTCGCTCAGGGACAGGGCCAGGGCGCTGGCGGAGATCAACAGACCAGCGCACAGGCTGGTGAAACGAAGCGAAGTACGGAGCATGGCGGCTTCCTTGTGCAATAAGAATTAACGAACAGCGTCGACCCGCAGCTTCAAGGGCTGCGGGTCGCTGCCGTCGAGTTTAACGGCGTTGTTTTCGGTGGTGATGAAGACCAGCTGGCCAGCCACTTCAATCCGCGCGCTGACCGAATAGCGGTGGCCGGGCTTGACCTGGGCCGGGTCGTAGCTGAGGTGAAAGGGCAGCGGCACCTGGCCCTTGACCGGACCGCTCTGCTCGGCCAGGACCACGGCAGGGGCGTCGGCCAGTGACACGTCCTGCAGGCTCACGCTCAGGGTGGCGGCCGGAGGCAGGGCGATGCGCTGCAAGTAGAAGACTTCGCCGTCGAGGCTGGCCTTGGCAGCGGGATTCATGGACTGGCAAGCGCCGAGCAGCGCGGTGGCGGCCAGCAGGCTGAGCTTTTTCATCGCGGATCTCCGTATCGAGGGCGCCGCAGCTGCTCCGGCGCCCGTAAGAATCTAGTCGTTTTGCGCAGGTGCCGCGAGCTGGTCGGCGGCGTCTTCGCTGCGGTGCAGGGCGACCTGGCGGATCGACAGGCGAATTTCTGCCGGCAGCACGCGCTTGGCGGCACCTTCGGCCAGTTCCCCCAGCGCTTCGTGGTAGCTCAGCTTGCCGGCTTCGTCGCGGCGCAGCACACCCTGGTCCAGCAGGGTCTGGATAAAGTGGCGGAACAGGCTCTTGTCGAAGAACTCCGGGGCATTGAGGCCATGCAGGATCGACAGGCGCTGGGCCATGACCGTGCACAGGTCTTCCAGCTCCTCGGCGCTGATGCTGTTCTGGCCGCTGTTGAGCAACAGGGAAATAGCCATGTAGAAGCGTTGCAGGGTCTGGGCAATGCTCTTGGACAGCAAGGTCAGCAGGACGAAATGCCGCGAGCTTGGGGCCGGACGCTGGTACAGGTCCTTCTCGAAGCGCAGCAGGCCCTGTTCGACAAAGGCCTCCAGCCACTGGTCCACCACCGCGTCCAGCTCATCCAGCGGCCAGCGGATGAACAGCTCCGATTGCAGGTAGGGATAGAGCGCGCGGGTATAACGCAGGATCTGTTCGCGGCTCATGCGCGACGAGCTCTGGAAGAAGCTCGCCAGCAACGCCGGCAGGGCGAAGATGTGCAGCACGTTGTTGCGGTAGTAGGTCATCAGGACGGCGTTCTGCTCGTCCAGGTAGAGGATCTTGCCCAGGGCGTCGCTCTGTTCGGCCAGCAGGTCCATGTCCTTGACGTGCTGGATCAGAGCCCGGCCGTCGCCTTCGGGCAAGGTGGTGTGGGGCGAGTAGGGCACGCGACGCAGTAGCGCCAGGTACAGGTCCAGGACCCGCGCCATGGCGCGGTCGTCCAGGGCCAGGCGGGTGGTGGAGAGCAGGGCCAGGGCCACCAGGTTCACCGGGTTGATCGCCGCGGCTTCGTTGAGGTGCTGGGCCACCCGCTCGCCGAGACGGTTGGTGGTTTCATTGAGCCAGGCCGGGCGGTACTGCGGGCCCAGCTCCTGGGTCCGCCAGTCCGGCTGTTCCTGGTCGAGGAATTCCGCCAGCTTGATCGGTTCGCCGAAGTTCACTGCCACCTGGCCGAAGCGCTGCTTGAGGGCGCCGATGACCTTGAAGATGTCGAAGATCGATTCCTTCTTCTTGCTCGCGCCGCGCAGCTCGCCCAGGTAGGTCCGGCCTTCCAGCACCCTTTCATAGCCGATGTACACCGGTACGAAGACGATGGGCATGCGCGAGGAGCGCAGGAAGCTGCGCAGGGTGATTGCCAGCATCCCGGTCTTGGGTTGCAGCATGCGCCCGGTGCGCGAACGGCCGCCCTCGACGAAGTACTCCACCGGGAAACCCTTGGTGAACAAGGTGTGCAGGTATTCGTTGAACACCGAGGTGTAGAGCGGGTTGCCCTTGAAGGTGCGGCGCATGAAGAAGGCCCCGCCGCGACGCAGCAGGCCGCCGATCACCGGCATGTTGAGGTTGATCCCGGCGGCGATGTGCGGCGGGGTCAGGCCGTTGCGAAACAGCAGGTAGGACAGCAGCAGGTAGTCGATATGGCTGCGGTGGCAGGGCACGTAGATCACTTCGTGGCCCTGGGCGATCTTCTGCACGCCTTCGAGGTGGTTGACCTTGATCCCGTCGTAGATCTTGTTCCAGAACCAGCTCAGCACCACTTCCAGGAAGCGGATCGCGGTGTAGGTGTAGTCCGAGGCGATCTCGTTGCCGTAGCGCAGGGCCTGGGCCTTGGCTTTTTCCGGGGAAATCTTTTCGCGCTCGGCCTCGTCGAGGATCGCCTGTTTCACCAGGGGCTGGTTCAGCAGGCCCTTGACCAGGTTGCGCCGGTGGGAAATGTCCGGGCCGATGACCGCAGCCTTGAGGTTGCGAAAGTGCACCCGCAGGATGCGCTGGGCCATGCGCACGGTGCGCTCGTGGCCCTTGTTGTGCTCGATCAGCTCGCGCAGGTTGATCGGTGCGGAGAACTGCACCCGGGTCTTGCGTCCCAGGATCATGATGCTCAGCAGCCGGCGCAGGCGCCCGGTGACCGCCCAGCTGTCGGCGAACAGCAGCTTCCACGGGCTCGATTCGCTGTCCGGCGACTGGCCCCAGAACACGCTGACCGGAATGATCTGTGCATCTTCGGCGGCATTCTGGGTCAGGGCGCTGACCAGCCGGGTCAGGGTCGGTGGCGCCCCGCGCTTGTCCTGGCGACCAAGCCAGTCGGGCTCCGGGGTCAGGTAGAAGAAGGCCGCCGGTTCCAGCAGGTTGCCCACCGACACCGGCAGTACCGGACGTGGCAGCCCAGCCTTGGTGCATTCGGTATCGACCACGGCGAGATCGGTCAGGGACGGGTTTTGCAGGACGTAGAACACCGGTCGGCTGCGGTCGAGGTCGAGGGTGAAGGACGACTGGTTGATGGTTTCCGAGCGGACCCAGAGGTACAGCAGTCGGCGCAAGGTGCCAAACACAAGACGGCGGATCGGGGAGCGGGTCATACGGCTTCTGCGTGAGTGAGTAGAAAACCGAGCAACTGCTCGGGGCCGGTAGTGTGCCGGATTCGCCGAAAATCGGCAAAAAAGCGCCGAAACAAGATTGAGTTGAGAGTTTTTACGCCTGTCATATACTCGGCCGACTCTCCCGCGGTCGTATCGCTTTCACTCATAGAGAGGCAGGCTGGGGGAAAGTTCTCAGGGTTTGGTTGCAGTGCGCCAATCCAATAATAAAAAAATGAGGTATGGATTCATGACTACTCGTGAGACAGGCAACGTGAAGTGGTTCAACGACGCCAAGGGCTACGGTTTTATCCAGCGTGAAGGCGGGGCGGACGTATTTGTCCACTACCGGGCGATCCGTGGCGAAGGCCACCGCTCCCTGACCGAAGGCCAGCAGGTGGAATACGCTGTGGTCGAAGGCCAGAAAGGTCTGCAAGCCGAAGACGTCGTCGGCCTGTAACCCACCCTGTAGGAGCTGGCTTGCCAGCGAA
>NZ_VYKE01000418.1:0-1013 GCF_032424515.1 Pseudomonas sp. JV245A | reverse complement strand
CAGGTCCTGGCGCTGTCGAGGGCGCCGATCATTGCCTCCCATTCCAGCAGCCGTGCAATCACCGCCCATCCACGCAACCTGGATGACCGGCGCCTGCGGCAACTGGCGGCCAGGGGCGGTGTGGTGCAGGTCAACAGCTTTCCCAGCGACCTGATCAACCTTGCGCCCAATCCCGAGCGGGACAAGGCCCTGGGGCCGTTGTACCGCGAGTTCCGCCTGGCCGCGAGCATGAGCCCGGAACAGGTGGCGGACCTGGCCGAACGCATTCGCCAGGTCGAAGCCCGCTACCCGCAGCCCAGGGCCAGCCTGGACGATTACCTGCGCCACCTGCTGCACATCCTGGAAGTGGTCGGCCCGGATCATGTGGGCATCGGCGCCGACTGGGACGGCGGTGGCGGGGTACAGGGGCTCGAAGATGTCGCGCAACTGCCACGGATTACCCAGCGCCTGTTGGCGGCGGGCTACAGCGAAGCGGACCTGGCGAAGATCTGGGGCGGCAACTTGTTGCGCGTTCTCGACGCCGCCCAGGCCGTAGGAGCCGGCTTGCCGGCGAAGGGGCGCTGATGCCGGCGCGAGCCGTGGGGCTTCTTCGCTGGCAAGCTGGTTCCTGGCGGGGCGAGTATGGCCAGGCACGGCCAGGCGCAGGGCTATGCGCGGAGCGCAGAATCTTTTGGTTTGAATATGAAACAAAGTAATATTTGCATATGCTTAAAATGTATTTCTCTTATTAAATAAGCGCCCCTAGGATGGCTTCACATAGACCCAAGTGACTGCATAAGTCGCCGATCTATAACCGAACGCACTATCCATCCGCAGCAGGGAGCGCTTGCATGCCACTGACCAGAAGACAATTGATCGCCCGTATTGCCGCTGTCGGCGGGGTCCAGGCGGCGGGTGCGGTCATGGGCCTGTTCGGCGCCAGCGCAACGGCCGAAGCGTTCGAGGAAAACTACGCGGCGCTGCCCACGGCGGCGCTGGGCAAGGGGGCCAGCGTGGTGGTGATCGGCGCCGGG
>NZ_VYKE01000417.1:0-1019 GCF_032424515.1 Pseudomonas sp. JV245A | reverse complement strand
CTGCGGCGGTTCCTCCGGCGGCGCAGCGGTGGCCGCGGCGCTCAATCTGGGCGTGCTGCATCAGGGCAGCGATGCCGGAGGCTCGATCCGCATCCCCGCCAGCTTTACCGGCACTTTCGGCTTCAAGCCCACCTTTGGCTACATCCCCCAGTACCCGGCCAGCGCGACGACCCTGGTGTCTCACCTGGGCCCCATGACCCGCACCGTGGAAGACGCCGTGCTGCTCCTGCAGGCCATCGCCCGCCCCGACCCGCGGGACGCGCTGATGGGAGCCCCGCGACACACCCCGTGGCTGCCCGACAGCACCCACCTCAACGGCCTGCGCATCGCCTACAGCGCAGACTTCGGCTATGTGCAGGTTGATCCGCAGGTCGCTCGCCAGGTGGCGCAGGCCGTGGCGCGGTTGGAACAACTGGGGGCGATCGTCGAAGCGGTCGACCCGGGATTCGACGACCCCCTGCAACTGTTCAAGAGCGTGATCTACGCCGGCGCACAGACGCTGGCCCGGCAACTGAGCACGGCCCAGAAAGCCATGCTCGATCCGGGCCTATTGCGCTTTACCGAAGAATGCCGCCACACCACCCTCGCCGACTTCACCGCGGCCCAGGAAGCCCGAGCGGCCTTGATGGCCCACATGAACATGTTTCACAGCCGCTACGACCTGCTGGTCTGCCCGATGCTGCCGATCACCGCGTTCGAGGCCGGCCACGACACCCCGCCCGGCAGCGCTAACGATGACTGGATGAAGTGGTCGCCTTTCAGCTACCCCTTCAACCTGACCCAGCAACCTGCTGCCTCATTGCCCTGCGGGTTCTCGGAGGCGGGATTGCCCATCGGCCTGCAGGTGGTTGGCGCGCGATTTGCCGACGATCAGGTGCTGCGAGTATGCCGGGCTTACGAGCGTGCATTTCCCGCGCCCTTTCCACAGGCCCCCATGACCGGCGCGGCCATGGCCCAGCAGGTGTCGCCGGTGTAGGGTTTGCACCCTCTTGCCGTGCGCCGCAGTCAGCCCGCCGCAG
>NZ_VYKE01000416.1:0-1032 GCF_032424515.1 Pseudomonas sp. JV245A | reverse complement strand
CAGGCGCAGCAGCAGGGACTTGCCCACGCCATTGCGCCCGACGATGGCCGTAGGCAGGCGATCGAAACTCAGGTTCAGGGCATCAAGCAGGGTTTCGCCATTGGCGAATTGATAGGTCAGCTGGTTCAGGGAAACCAGTACGGGCAGCCGGGTGACGTGAGTCATCAGCACCTCCGGAAAATGTGGCAACAGGCCAATGAGCGCTAGCAGTGCTCATCGCGGATACATTTTTGGAAGGCTTAGTTGTTCACGTCGGCAATCGTCCTTGGACGGGAAAGAAGGTGCGTAGCCTAACCTCAGAATTCTCTGACTGACAAGTACGCAAATTCGAAGGTGGCCGTCGTCAGGCCGGTTGGGCCTCCTTCGCCAGGCGCCGCAGAAAGTTCGCCAGGCCCGCTTCCTCGGCCTTCAGGCCCTGGCGGGCCCGGGCCTTGGGCAACTGCGCCAACTCACCGAGGACGAAGCGCTCCAGCAGCGCCGGATGGATGTAGCACTTGCGGCACACTGCCGGAGTGTTACCCAGTTCCCGGGCCACTTCCTTGACCGTTGCCACTATGTGTTTTTTCGCCTCGGCCTGGGGCTCCCAAGGCTGCTGGCGCAACCGCTCCAGGGCCAGGACGCTGCCGGCCCAGGTGCGGTAGTCCTTGGCGGTGAAGTCGGCTCCGGTCAGTTGCTGCAGGCAGGCGTTGATGTCCGACGAGCTGACGTGGTGCCGTTGACCGTCTTCGTCCAGGTACTGGAACAGCTGCTGCCCAGGCAACTCCAGGCAGCGTTTGACCACCCGTGCCAGGCGCGGGTCCTTGACGGTGATCTGGTGCTCGACCCCGCTCTTGCCACGGAACTGGAAGTGGATGGCGCTGCCGCTGACCTGTACATGGCGGTTGCGCAACGTGGTCAGGCCGTAGGAGCGATTGTCCCGGGCATACTGGCTGTTGCCGACGCGGATCAGGGTTTCATCCAGCAGCAGGATCAAGGTGGCCATGACCTTTTCCCGGCTGAAGCCGGGCACCGCCAATTGCGCCTGCAACTGCC
>NZ_VYKE01000415.1:0-1038 GCF_032424515.1 Pseudomonas sp. JV245A | reverse complement strand
TGCTCGGCGCCATTCACCTCAAGGACGTGGTCAAGCCCGGCATTCGCGAGCGTTTCGCCGAGTTGCGCAAGCTGGGTATCCGTACCGTGATGGTGACCGGCGACAACCCGCTGACCGCCGCGGCCATTGCCGCCGAAGCCGGAGTCGACGATGTGCTGGCCGAGGCCACGCCGGAGAAGAAGCTGGCGCGCATTCGCCACGAGCAAAACGACGGGCGTCTGGTGGCCATGTGCGGTGATGGCGCCAACGACGCACCGGCATTGGCCCAGGCCGATGTCGGCATGGCCATGAACGACGGCACCCAGGCGGCGCGCGAGGCGGCCAACATGGTCGACCTGGACAGCGACCCGACCAAGCTGCTGGATGTGGTGCAGATCGGCAAGGAGCTGCTGGTGACCCGGGGTGCCCTGACCACCTTCTCCATCGCCAACGACGTGGCCAAGTACTTCGCCATCCTGCCGGCGCTGTTCGCGGCGATTTATCCACAGCTGGGGGTGCTCAACATCATGGGGCTGGCCAGCCCGCAGAGCGCAATCCTTTCGGCCATCGTGTTCAACGCCCTGATCATCGTGGTGCTGATCCCCCTGGCATTGCGTGGGGTGCGGGTACAGGCGGCCAGTGCCGCGCACCTGCTGCGGCGCAACCTGTTGATCTACGGCGTGGGTGGCATCGTCGTGCCCTTTGTCGGGATCAAGCTGATCGACATGCTGTTGACTGCGCTGCACCTGGTGTAACCGGCCTGCAGATCTGAACGAATCGAGGAGTGAGAAATGACTAGCGTAGTGCGTCCGGCCTTGAGCCTGATTGTGTTGATGACCCTGATCACCGGTGTGGCCTATCCCCTGGTGGTGACCGGCGTGGCCCAGTTGGCCTTCCCTGAACAGGCCAATGGCAGCCTGGTGCTCGATGCCGACGGCAGGGTGCGGGGTTCGGCCCTGATCGCCCAGGATTTCGTCGGTGATGCCTGGTTCCATCCGCGCCCTTCGGCGGGGGCCTTTGCCACGGTATCCAGCTCTGCCAGCAACCTGGCGCCGAGCA
>NZ_VYKE01000414.1:0-1039 GCF_032424515.1 Pseudomonas sp. JV245A | reverse complement strand
GATCCAGCGCCTGCTGATCGCTCGCGAGTTGAAGCATTACCAGCTGTAGGCATTGACGCCGAAAACAAAAAATCGCAGCCGGGGCTGCGATTTTTTTTGGCTGTTCCCTCGTAGGAGCCGGCTTGCCGGCGAACAGGCCCCATGAGTCATGCGCTGCCCTCGGGGACGCCTTCGCTGGCAAGCCAGCTCCTACGTGGCTAGGACGCTGCGGTTACTGGTCCTTGAACTGCGGGTCACGCTTGGCGATGAAGGCGGCCATGCCTTCTTTCTGGTCCTGGGTGGCGAAGGCGGCGTGGAATACCCGGCGCTCGAAGCGTACGCCCTCGGACAGGCTGACTTCAAAGGCGCGGTTCACGCTTTCCTTGATCATCATGCTCACCGGGATCGATTTGCCGGCAATCACCGCCGCCACTTTCAGGGCTTCTTCCACCAGTTCATCGGCCGGCACGATGCGTGCGACGATGCCGCAGCGCTCGGCTTCCACGGCGTCGATAAAACGCCCGGTCAGGCACATTTCCATGGCCTTGGCCTTGCCTACCGCGCGGGTCAGGCGCTGGGTGCCGCCCATGCCCGGCAGCACGCCGAGGTTGATTTCCGGTTGGCCGAACTTGGCGTTGTCGCCGGCCAGGATGAAGTCGCACATCAGCGCCAGTTCGCAACCGCCGCCCAGGGCGAAGCCGTTGACCGCGGCGATGATCGGCTTGCGCCGGTTGGCCACGCGGTCGCTGTCGCTGAACAGGTCGTCGAGGTAGATCTGCGGGTAGCTCAGCTCAGCCATTTCCTTGATGTCGGCACCGGCGGCGAAGGCTTTCTTGGAACCGGTGATGACGATGCAGCCGATCTGCGGGTCGGCTTCCAGGCGATCCAGGGCCTGGTTCACCTCGCCGACGATCTGTGCATTGAGGGCGTTCAGTGCCTGGGGGCGGTTGAGAGTGATCAGGCCGACCCGGCCCTTGATGTCCAACAGAATGGTTTCGTAGCTCATGAATCAGCTCCTGCTAAAAGTCAGAGATTGCGCGAAATGACCATGCGCTGAATG
>NZ_VYKE01000413.1:0-1049 GCF_032424515.1 Pseudomonas sp. JV245A | reverse complement strand
TGCTCGGCGAGGATGCCTTCCCAGGCGGTGCGGCAGGCCCCGGTGGAGCCCGGCAGGCAGCACACCAGGGTGCCATTGGCCAGCCCGGCCAGGGCCCGGCTCTGCACCGTGGAGGTGCCGATATCGAGAATCGAGATGGCGCGAAACAGCTCGCCGAAACCGTCGATGTGCTTGTCCAGCAGGCAGCCCACGGCTTCCGGGGTGCTGTCGCGGCCGGTAAAGCCGGTGCCACCGGTGATCAGCACCACCTGGATGCGCTCGTCGGCGATCCAGGCCGCCACCTGGGCGCGGATCTTGTACAGGTCATCCTTGAGCAGGTTGCGCTCGGCCAGGCTGTGGCCGGCCTCCAGCAGGCGGCTGACCAGCAGTTGCCCGGAGGTGTCAGTGGCATATTCCCGGGTATCGCTGACCGTCAGCACGGCCATGTTCAAGGGTACAAACAACGCATCCGACTTCACGCTCATGTCATTCTCCGACCGGCAGGCTAAAAATCATGAACCCAGGCTAAAGGCCCGCCGACGCGGCTGTCTAATCGTTCTGGCTGACCGGATTATCGATGCGCTCTATCATCCTGCCGAGCCCTGCCAGGGGGCCGATAAAGCCCGTCAATCGGCCATTCAACACTTCCGATTGGACGTACCCGAAGGACAATGCCATCGTTTGCGCCACCTACTTGATATGCGTCCCGCCATGACCCCGACCCAGCCCGCCCCCGCCTGTTCCCTGCCCTGCTCGATCCTGCTGCTGGCCGGTGGCCGCGGCTCGCGCATGGGCGGCCAGGACAAGGGCCTGGTGGCCTGGCGCGGCCAGCCGCTGATTGCCCATGTGCAGGCGGTGGTGCGGCCCTTGAGCGATGACCTGATCATTTCCTGCAACCGCAACGCCGAGCGCTACCGGGCCTATGCCGACCGCTTGGTGGAGGATGGGCAGAAGGATTTCCCCGGGCCCCTGGCCGGAGTCCTGGCCGGCCTCGCGACGGCCCGCCACCCCTGGTTGCTGGTGCTGGCCTGCGATGCGCCGCAGATCGACGCGGCGCTGATCCAGGCCCT
>NZ_VYKE01000412.1:0-1070 GCF_032424515.1 Pseudomonas sp. JV245A | reverse complement strand
GCCAGCCCCGGGCCGTGAGCAGGCCGTAGGCCGCCACCGCAGCGAACATCGGCACCATGGGCAGGATGTAATAGGCGCGCTTGAAGTGCGGCACCGACAGGCCCAGCAGGATCATCAGGCCACAGGCCCCCAGCCGAAGTACCAGGCGCAGCTGCGGGTTCACATGGCGCTGCGACCATTGCCGGCGCAATACCCAGAGCGTCGCCAGGGCCAGGGGCACCACCGGGAAGTAGCGGTACAGCGCCAGCTGGAAGTAGAAGTAGAACGGCTCGCCACTTTCATCCAGGCGCCCGACCACCTGCATGTTGTAGACCTGACGGACGAAATCTTCGCCACCAGCGAGATAGGCCAGTTGCATCAGCAGCCACCAGCAGCCGGCCAGCAACAGGAGGCCACTGACGCCATAGGCGAGCACCCGTTTGATCAGCGTCAGCCGCGCCTCGCGGGTGCGGCTGTCCCCCAGCAGCCAGTAGGTGCAGGCCACCCCGCAGACTTCCACCAGCCCCAGGGGCCCGCGAATGGCAAAGGCCAGCACCAGCAGCGGCAGCACCGCCCACAACCGCAGCCGGGAGCCCAGTTGCTCGCCGCTGTGCAGCAGGTAGAAGGTGCCCAGGCACAGCAGGGAAACCATCTGGTCCAGGCACACCGAGCGGGACTTGTCCAACAGCTGGCTGGTCAGCGCCGTGAGCAGCACCGCGAGCAGTGCCCAGGTGCGCCCCGAAGGCGCCAGCAAGCGATACAGCAGCGCCAGCACCCCGGCCGAGGCCAGCGCGGTGGGCAGGATATTGGCCAAGTGGTTGGGGGCGCCGAAAGCCTGGGCGAACAGGTAGCTGAAGAAGGTCGCAGTGCCCGGGTAGTCCGGGTATGGCTGGCCGTAGGTGGTGGGGAACAGGCTGGCGCCGTGGCGGAACATTTCCTGCAGGAACAGCGCCCAACGGCCGTCGAAACCCTGGGGCTGCTGGTCCCAGATGCCAAAGGTGAACAGCAGCAGGGCCACCAGGTAAATACCCCAGGCCTCACTACTCAAACGCGTTTCTCGAACCATCTTCGCCCCACCAGAAAGCGCCGCA
>NZ_VYKE01000411.1:0-1075 GCF_032424515.1 Pseudomonas sp. JV245A | reverse complement strand
TTCGCCGGCAAGCCGGCTCCTACGAGGACGTCGGCTGGGCTTCTTGCCAGGTGGCCTGGCAGGAGGTGCGCAGGGTTTCGCGAAACCACTTGTGCGCCGGGTCCTTGTCGTAACGCGGATGCCAGGCCTGGGTCAAAACCAGGGTCGGCAGGGAAATCGGCAGCACGAACGAACGCAAGCGCAGGCCCAGGCGCGAGACGCTGAGCAGGGTTTCCTGGGGCACCGGCAAAATCAGGTCCGAATCCGGCAGCATGAACATGGCGGCGTGGAAGCTCGGGGCAATCAGCGGCACCCGGCGCTCCAGGCCCTGCTCGGCCAGGGCCGCATCGATAGGTCCACGGGCTATGCCCCGGCGAGACATGCTGATATGGGGAAACGCGGCAAAACGCTCGGCGGTGATGTCTTCGTCCAACAGCGGGTGGCCTTCGCGCACCAGGCCGACAAAAGCGGTGGTGAACAGGTTCTGCACCTTGACTTCCGGGGTCAGGGGCCGGGTGTTACTGATCCGCAGGTCGATCCTTCCCTCCCGCAGGGCCTCGTCATCGCCATCGCCTTCGGGCACGAAGCGCAGCTCGCACAAGGGCGCCTGACGCTCCAGGGTATCGATGAGGCGACCGCCATACACGCCGACGAAAAAATCGTTGGCGCGCACGTTGAAGCGCCGCTGCAGGGAACCCAGGTCGACCTTGTCCGCCGAGCGGAACACCAGCGCCGCCTGCTCCACTACATCGCGCACCTGGCTGCGCAGTTCCAGGGCCTTGGGGGTGGGCACCAGGCCCCGTCCGGCACGTACCAGCACCGGGTCGCCGAGGGCGTCGCGGATCCGCGTCAGGGTCCGGCTCATGGCCGCCGGGCTGAGGTTCATGCGCCGCGCCGCGCCCACCACGCTGCCCTCGTCGAGCAGGGCGTCGAGGGCCACCAGAAGGTTCATGTCCGGAAGTTGCATGCTGAGCACTCGTGACTGGTCAGGGATGATCCAGGCGCAATGCTAGCAGGCTTGGCGCCTAGGAAAATGAGGGAGATCAATCCTTACCCGTGAACCCACTAGCCGCGTAGGAGCCGGCTTGCCGGCGAA
>NZ_VYKE01000410.1:0-1084 GCF_032424515.1 Pseudomonas sp. JV245A | reverse complement strand
TCTTGTAGGAGCCGGCTTGCCGGCGAAGAGGCCCTTGAGACCTGCGCCGAGCGTGGGTACTCAGCCGAGGTTCTGTTCGGTCAGGCGTTGCACCGCCAGGCGGCGGTAGTGGGAGGGGGTCATACCCTTGAGCTGCTGGAAGCGCCGGTTGAAGTTGGAAATGTTGTTGAAGCCCGACTCGAAGCACACGTCGGTCACCGGTTTGTCGCCGTCGGCCAGCAGTTCACAGGACTTGCTGATGCGCAGCCGGTTGACGAACTCGACGAAGCAGCGCCCCGTGGCCTGCTTGAACACCCGGGAAAAATAGCTGGGCTTCATGCCCAGGTAGTCGGCCACTTCCTCCAGGGGCAACTCCCGGGCGTAGTGGGCAAAGATGTAGTCCACCGCGCGGTTGGTGCGGTCGACGCTGTGTTCGTCCGCCAGTTGCACGCTGGTGGCGCCGGACAGCAACTGGTAGTCGTCGCAGGCCGCCAGCAGCTCCATGAGGATGAGGAAGTGGCCAAGGCGGGTGATGCCGCTGGAGTCGGCGATGCGCTGCATCAGTGGCAGGGCCTGGGCGATGGTTTGCGGGCAGCGGAACTCGATGCCGTACTGCGCCCGCTCCAGCAGCGGGCTGAGGTTCTTCAGCTCGGCGAACACCTGGCTGCCACTGTCGAACAGCTCATCGGTGAAGTTCACCAGCATGTCGCGCTTGGCCACCACTTCGTCCTCGGCCACCTGGCTGATCCAGTTGTGGGGCAGGTTGGGGCCAGTGAGAAACAGCGTCTGCGGGTAGAAGTTGCCGATGTAATCGCCGATGAACACCTTGCCGGAGCTGGCGACTATCAGGTGCAGCTCGTATTCCTTGTGGAAATGCCAGCGCACCAGAGGGCAGGGGAAGCCGTGCTGGCGATAGATGATGGACAGGCCGTTGTGGTCGTCCATCAACTCATAGGAGGGGTCGGTGATCTTGCCGGGTCGGCTCATGGCGCGGGCCTGTTCTTGTTGTAGGCCCGGCTGATAATGCCTCGTGGCCCGCTCGCGCACCAGAGAAGGCGTTCTCAGGGTTGGCGCCCTGTTCGCCGGCAAGCCGGCTCCTACAAGA
>NZ_VYKE01000409.1:0-1086 GCF_032424515.1 Pseudomonas sp. JV245A | reverse complement strand
GCCACCACGCTGGCACCCAGGCCCAGGGCGGTGGCGGGCAACGACAGGTTGAACACCTGCACCACGCTATACAGGATCAGCAGCGACCAGCCACCAAGCCACAGGGTAGGCGCGCCGATCTGCTGCAACAGGCGCCGCCCGCGCAGGGTCAGGGCAGCCGCCAGCCGGCCCTGTGGCTGCCGATCCTCCACGGCCTCGGGCGTGACAACCGGCGCCGGGGTGATGACCTCTTCGCGCCAGCGGCTGACCCAGCACGCCGATTGCAGCCCGGCCACCACCACCAGCAAGGCACACGAAAGGTTCACCAGCAGTGCCGGCCAGATGGTCAGCGCCGCAAACAGATCGACAAACACCGCCGCCACCAGCCCCAGCACCGCCAGGCCCAGCAAAGCGGCGCCCCAGCGCTGCAAACGCGCCGCATGGGACGCCGCCTGCTGAAACCGTGGCAAGGCAGCCACCTCGCCACCTTGCGTCTCAAGATCGACTTGCATACCACCCCGCCGCTCTGGTCCGGCCCTGTGGATAAACCCACGGGCCGAAGAAATTCGAAACAATTCGTTACTATATAACGAGCCGAGTGAAATTTTTGTCCCCCGCCATGCCTTTTCATCTATTGCGTACGTCGTAGACACAGAGACAGCTGTTTGCTCATGACAAAACTTCTGATGTCAGCCCCCTGGCATTTAAGGCAATAATCCAGCCCTGCTCACCGCGTGCGACAAGGAACCGTCCCATCATGCTCTCGATTTACCAGCTCAAACCGCGCTTTCAGAACCTGCTGCGGCCGTTGGTGCAGCGCCTGTACGACAACGGCACCACGGCCAACCAGATCACTGTCCTGGCCGCCGTCATCTCGGTCCTGGTCGGCACCGTCATCGCCCTGTTCCCCGGCCATGCCTGGCTGTTCGCCCTGATTCCCCTGTGGATGATCCTGCGCATGGCGCTCAATGCCATCGACGGCATGCTGGCGCGGGAATTCGGCCAGCAATCGCGCCTGGGGGCCTACCTCAACGAACTCTGCGACGTGGTCGCCGACAGCGCCCTGATCCTGCCTTTCGCCCTGTTGCCCGGGGCCAGCCTGCTGCT
>NZ_VYKE01000041.1:0-44712 GCF_032424515.1 Pseudomonas sp. JV245A | reverse complement strand
CGCGGCGGCCAGGCGGTCAGCCGCCAGGAGCTGGAAGGCCGCCTGTTCCCGCGGCGCGTGGAGGGCAGCGAAGACGACGGCCCGCTGGCGGACTGGGCGGTGTTCAACCAGGTGGCCGGCGGCACCGGCCAGGCCGCGCGCCTGATGCCCATCGGCACCAAGCTGCCCAACCCCATCGGCATGTTCGACGTGATCGGCAACGCCGCCGAGATGGTCCAGGAGTCCTTCCAGCTGGTGCGCGCCGGGCGCCGCCAGGGCACCTACGGCGGTTTCGTGGTCAAGGGCGGCAACTACCTGGAAGGCGAAGGCACGCTGTTCACCGGGATGCGCCGCGAGTACCCGCTGTTTGGCGCCGACGGCACTGAGCAGAGCAACGAAACCACCGGTTTCCGGGTGGCCATCGGCGCGCTGTCGGCGCCCCGTTCGCGCTACAAGGAGCTGTTCGCCCAGTGGCAGAAGGAGGGCCGCCTGGCGTCCCTGACCGATGCCATCGACGACGCGCAGGACCCCACCAAGCGCCTGGACGCCATCATCGCCGCCAGCGTCGACCCGCGCCTGCAGGCGGAGCTGGGGCTGGTCAACGAAGAGCTCAAGCGCAACGTCTCGCTGATCGCCCAGCAGCGCGAGGAGGCGGCCGGCAACCTGATCCAGTCGTCGGCCCTGGTGGCCGAGACCATCAACAACTACAACATCCGCCTGACCAACCTGAAGAAGAGCCAGCAGCAGGCCATCGATGCCAAGGACGAGCCCAGCGCCAAGCTGTTCGCCGAAGCCATCGACAACGGCCGCAGCGCGCTGGACGGGGCGGTGGCGATCTACATCGACAACCTGGCCACGGGCACCCGTTACACCGACGCGGTGATCCAGGCGCAATTTCAACGAATCAAGGAAGAGCTCAATCGCAAGCCGGTGCTCGGCAAGAGCCTGGTGACGCGCGCTACGTTATTCGTTCGCCATGTCGGGAATTATCGCCAGCAACGGCGAGCCGACCCGGCGACGATTTTGAAGGAACTGCTCGCATCGACCGGTCAGAAGTCATGACCGGCCGCTGTCTGTCGAGCCTGGAGGATCTCGGACGACATTGCGTCGCGCCGAGTTGGTCAAACTTAATCGAGATCACGAACATGCTTTTTTCCCGCAACCCATTTGCTTCAACGTCCAAGCGTCACCTGCTGTTGGTTGCCGCCGGGTTCAGCACCGTATTGACCGGTTGCGCGACCTCTCCGGTGTCCAAGGTCGCCTCGACCACCAAGGTCGAGTACTACCCGAGCTGCTACGAGCCGGTGCAGCACCTGCGCGCCACGGATTCGGACATGACCAAGTCGGTGGTCACCGGTGCTGCCCTGGGCGCTGCCGGCGGCGCTTTGCTCGGTGCCCTGACCGGTGACGGCGACCACCGTGGCCGCAACGCCGCCATCGGTGCCGCAGGCGGTGCCCTGGCCGGTGGCGCAGCCGGTTACTACACCGAGCGCCAGAAGCAGATCGCCGACGACAACCAGCGCATCGCTTCCTACGCTGCCGACGTCAACAAGAGCGCGGCCGACATCGACCGCAGCACGGCCTATGCCCGCGCTTCCCAGACCTGCTACCAGCGCGCCTTCGACAGCCTGATCAGCTCCCGCAAGGCCAACACCATCAATGACGTGGAAGGGCGCAAGCGCCTGGCGGAAATCGTCAGCGGCCTGAAGGAGTCCAACGACCTGATCACCGCGGTGAACGGCCGTGCCAGCGAAGACCTGAGCAAGTACAACCAGGCCTACGAGCAGGATCTGCAGCAAGTGGGCGTGCAGCGTACCGACGTGGTGAAAGTCGCCACCGCCGATACCACCACGGTGACCACCGGTGGCAAGAGAAAACAGCCACAGAAGGTCAAGCAGCCCAAGCTGCCCAAGCTGCCGACCGTGCCTCAGGAAGCGGTGAGCACCGAGAGGTCGATCCAGGATGCCAAGATCAAGCAGGCCGAGAGCAACAAGGTCGCGACCACCGGCCAGACCCAGGTCAACAGCATGTGCAAGAACCCGGACCTGGGTGACTGGGCACCGGTGCCTTGCCCTAACGTCTGAGTTGGCGATTGTCTGACAAGATGTCGCGATAAGCGTTGAACGCCAGCCGATCTCCGAGCAATCGAACAGATCGGCTGGCGCTCTTCGAGTTACAGGTTAAACTGCGCCGGCCATCCAATAATTCCACTGAGGCGCCGTGCATGAAATTCCGTTTTCTTCTCTGGGTGCTTGGCCTGTTGATGGGCAAAGCCAGCCGCAACAATCCTGCTTTCCAGCAACAGTTGGGTGACAAGGAGCTGGTGTTCCAGCTGCAGACGCTCGACGGCAAGGTTGCTCGGCATTTTTTCGTCAAGGACCAGCGCGTCACCAGCCGTTCGGGGTTCTATCCCGAGCCGGCATTCGCCATTGCCTTCAAGGATGCCGCCTACGGCTTCGCCACCCTGCAGGCGAAGAACAAGCAGTTGGCATTCATGACCGGTATTCAGGACAAGTCGATCCAGATCAAGGGCAACCCGGCCCTGGTGATCTGGTTCCAGGGGCTGACCAAGTACCTGAAACCGAAAAAGGCCAAGCCCAAGGCTTGACCGGGAAACCTCGCCGGCAAGCCGCCTCCTGCAGGAGCGGGCTGGCCGGCGAATGGGCTCAGGCCTGGCTGAACTGCGAAGCCAGTTCCCGCAGCAGTACTTCGGCTTCCAGCACCTTGCTCACCACGTCGTCCGCCTTGTCCCGGGTCAGGCCCAGGCGTTCCAGCAGGGCGTCGGGGATATCCTCGTGGGGCCCGGAGCCGATGCCCCGGCTGCGCAGCAGGCGCACGGCCAGGCACACCAGGTTCGGGTACTCGGCATAGGCGCCGTCGTAGCTCGGGTCGTGCTGGAAGCGCAGGGCGGTGCACAGCTCTTCCGGCATGTCCCAGTACCGCATCAGCCAGGCGCCGATCTGTTCGCGGCTGATACCCAGCAGGTGCTGTTCGACATAGCTGTGGCACAGGTGCGGGTTGACCTCCAAATGCCGGCAGATCAGCGAGAAGTGCGGCGGGAACACGTGGGCCAGCAGCAGGTAGCCGAAGTTGTGCAGCAGGCCGGCCAGGTAGGTCAGGCCGGCTTCCGGGCGCTGGGCACGGGGCATGGCGCGGGTCAGGCCCTCGATCACCGCGGCGGTGTAGATCGACTGCTGCCAGTAAGGCGTGGCGTGCTGCGGCTGGTCCTTGGGCAGGCTCAGGGTCTTGCCCAGGGCCAGGCCCAGCGCCAGGTTGATCACCAGGTCGAAGCCCAGCACGCGGACGATGGCGTCTTCCACCGAGCGGATCTTGCCGGGCGAGGCGTAGTAGGGCGAGGCGGCCCAGCTGACCACCTGGGCGGCCAGGGCCGGGTCGGTTTCCACCACACCGGTGATGTCGTCGATGGTGGCGTTGGGGTCGACCCGCAGCTTGATGATCTTCTGCGCGGTTTCCGCCAGGGGCGGGATCTCGATGGTGGCTTCCAGGCGCTGCTGGATGCGCCGCGCGGTGAAGGCCTGCATCGCCTGGGAGATCTCCTCGCGGTCATCGTCCGGGCGGTCGAGGTTGGGGCGAATGCTGCTCAGGGGCTCGCCGAAGTTGCCGGCGCTGGCTTTGCTGAGCATGCTCTTGAAGGCTTCACTGGTGATCTCCAGCAGTACCCCGGGCTCGCCGGAGTTGATCAGCAGGCAGGGCTCGCGCAGCAGGCTTTCTTCGTACAGGCACGGTGAGCTGGTGAGCGCCGGCAGGCCGGGCAGCAGGCTCAGGCTGTGCTTGCCGAGCATGCGCTCCAGGCGTTCGGTGGAAACGGCGGTCAGGCGGCGGCCGGTGAGTTCGGCCAGGCGGTTGAGGTCCAGTAACTGGCTCTGCGGGAACAGCACCATCAGCGCGCCGACGGCGTCGTCCAGCAGTACCGCCTGGACCTTGCGCGCAGCCGGCAGGCCCGGCTGGTCGATCACTTCGTTGTAGCTGATGGCCAGCTTGCCGAGCAGCAACCGGATAACAGACGGAGCGTGTGGGGTTGCAATGTCGAGGGCAACTTCTGTCATGGTCTGGTATCCGTTTTTCTACAATTTGACGAGTATAACCAGCTTGGTTATGGCGAGGGTTCACTAACTGAGTGTTGGTTCACACTTGGCCGTATTGCTGTCCGTGGCGCAGCCAGCGCTCCAGCAACGGGCTGACATGGTCCGGCCAGCGCTCCAGCAGGGCCTGGGCGGCATCGCGTACCGCCGGCAGCAGGTCGGCGTCGCGCATCAGGTCGGCGACCTTGAATTGCAGGAGGCCGGTCTGCCGGGTGCCGAGCATTTCCCCGGGGCCGCGCAGCTCCAGGTCCTTTTCGGCGATGACGAAACCGTCGTTGGTTTCACGCATGATGCCCAGGCGCTGGCGACCGATCTGTGAAAGCGGTGGGTGGTAGAGCAGCACGCAGTGGCTGGCGGCGCTGCCGCGCCCGACCCGGCCGCGCAGCTGGTGCAACTGGGCCAGGCCCAGGCGTTCGGGGTTTTCGATGATCATCAGGCTGGCATTGGGTACGTCGACCCCGACCTCGATCACCGTGGTGGCCACCAGCAGTTGCAGGTTGCCGGCCTTGAACTCGGCCATCACCGCGGCTTTCTCGGGGGCCTTCATGCGGCCGTGGATCAGCCCTACGCGCAATTCGCCGAGGGCGCTGGAAAGGTCTTCGAAGGTGGTTTCCGCGGCCTGGCAGGTCAGTTCCTCGGACTCTTCGATCAGGGTACAGACCCAGTAGGCCTGGCGCCCTTCCGCGCAGGCGGCGCGTACCCGCTCGATGACTTCGATGCGCCGGCTGTCGGTCACCAGCACGGTGTTCACCGGGGTGCGACCGGGAGGCAGTTCGTCGAGGATCGAGGTGTCCAGGTCGGCGTAGGCGCTCATGGCCAGCGTTCGCGGGATCGGCGTGGCGGTCATGATCAACTGGTGCGGGCACAGGCGGCCGCCCACGCCTTTCTGGCGCAGGGCCAGGCGCTGCTGCACGCCGAAGCGGTGCTGTTCGTCGATGATCACCAGGGCCAGGTTCTTGAACTGCACTTCGTCCTGGAACAGCGCGTGGGTGCCCACCACCATCGGTGTGCCACCGGCAATCTGTTCCAGGGCTGCGCTGCGGGCCTTGCCCTTGAGCTTGCCTGCCAGCCAGGCGACTTCCAGGCCCAGGGGCTCGAGCCAGCGCTTGAAGGTGATGAAGTGCTGCTCGGCGAGGATTTCCGTCGGCGCCATCAGTGCCACCTGGTAGCCGGCCTCCAGTGCCTGCAGGGCGGCCAGGGCGGCGACCACGGTCTTGCCGGCGCCCACGTCGCCCTGGATCAGTCGCAGCATGGGCTCGGGCTGGCTCAGGTCGTAGGCGATCTCGTTGCCCACGCGCTGTTGCGCGCCGGTGGGAGCGAAGCCCAGGTTCTTCAGGTACTTGACCGGCAGTTTCCTGGCCAATGGCAGCACCGGGGCGCGCTGTGAGCGCAGGCTGTCGCGCAGACGCTGCTGGGACAGCTGGTGGGTCAGCAATTCCTCGAACGCCAGGCGGTGCTGGGCCCAGTGGTGCCCCAGGGCCAGTTCGTCGACATCGGCGTCCGCCGGCGGGTGATGCAGGTAGCGAATCGCATCGTCCAGGGGCGCCAGCTGATAGTCCCGGGCCAGCTCTTCCGGCAGCCAGTCGGGCAGGCTGCGCGGGCCCAGCAGGGCCAGGCTCTGTTGGCACAGCAGGCGCAGGCGCTGCTGGGTCAGGCCTTCGGTCAGGGGGTAGATCGGTGTCAGGGTCTGGTCCACCGGCGGCGGCTCGTCGCCGCTGATGGCACGGTATTCCGGGTGGTAGATCTCCAGGCCCGAGGCGCCGGGCCGGGCTTCGCCATAGCAGCGCACACGGGTGCCGCGCTTCAGGCCGTCCTTCTGCGCATTGCTGAAATGGTAGAAGCGCAGGCTCAGGCCGCCGGTACCGTCCTGCAGGCGCACCAGCAGGCTGCGGCGCTTGCCCATGACCACATCGGCGCCACTGACGGTGCCTTCGATCACAGCATCCTGGCCAGGGCGCAGGGCGCCGATCGGCACCACGCGGGTGCGGTCCTGGTAGCGCAGGGGCAGGTGGAACAGCACGTCCTGAAGGTTTTCCAGGCCGACCTTGGCCAGCTTCTCGGCCATGGCTTCGCCGACGCCCTTGAGTGCCGTGACCGGCACTTTCGACAGCTCAGTCATTGCGAGCGCTTAACTCGCGGCGGGCGGCTTGGCCACCGAGCACAGGCGGATCGAGTCGGCGAGGATCTCGATGGCCTTGGGCCGCGGGAAGCTGGCGCGCCAGGCGATGGCCACGGTGCGGAACGGCACGGGCGGGGTCAGGGGGCGGACTTCGATCACCCCGGGGGCGTAGTGATGGCTGTCCACGGCCGACAGCGGCAGGATCGAGATGCCCAGGCCGGAGGCGACCATGTGGCGGATGGTTTCCAGGGAACTGGATTCCACGGTGGTGTGCTTGGCGCCGTCGTTGCCCTTGGTCAGGGTCGGGCAGGCCTCCAGGACCTGGTCGCGGAAGCAGTGGCCTTCGCCCAGCAGCAACAGGCTCTTGTCGTTGAGCAGGTTGGCGTCGATGGTTTCCTTCTTGGTCCAGGGGTGGCCGCTGGGCATCAGCACATAGAAGGGTTCGTCGTACAGCGGCAGGGTCAGGACATCGGCCTCGTTGAACGGCAGGGCGATGATGATCGCGTCCAGCTCGCCGTTGCGCAGTTTGTCGCGCAGTACGTGGGTGAAGTTCTCTTCTATATACAGCGGCATCTGCGGAGCGACCCGGTGCAACTGGGGAATCAGGTGCGGGAACAGGTAGGGGCCGACGGTGTAGATCGCCCCGACCTTGAGCGGTGCGGTCAGCTGGTTCTTGCCGGCCTGGGCCAGTTCACGGATGCCCTGGGCCTGCTCCAGGACCTTTTGCGCCTGGGCGACGATGGTCTCGCCCACCGGGGTCAGGCGCACGGCGCTCTTGCTGCGCTCGAAAATCAGCACGCCGAGTTCGTCTTCAAGCTTTTTCACGCCGACCGACAGGGTGGGCTGGCTGACATGGCAGCGCTCGGCGGCATGGCCGAAGTGCTGCTCTTGGGCGAGGGTAACGATGTAGCGCAATTCTGTAAGAGTCATAGCGGGCGTCCGTGAGGTTGCGGCCAAGCATAACGGCTGCAATCGATAGACGCACGTTATCAGACCGAGGGTGGAATGCGACACCCGCCAATGCCTGCTCCAGACGGCACAAACGCGAAGGGCACCTTGAAGGTGCCCTTGCGGTGGATCAACGGCGGCCGCGGCTGCGGTCGATCTCGTAGTTGTACGAGGCGGTGATTTCCACGCTGCCGTTGTTGAGCATGTCTGCCGGTGGCTTGGGAAGCGGCTGGGCACGACGGATCATGTCCAGGGTGGCCCGGTCCAGATCGGCATTGCCCGACCTGCCCACCAGCTCATAGGACAGCACCTTGCCTTCGGCATCGACGACGAAGCGCAGGGAGTTGGTGCCTTCCTTGCCTCGACGCTGAGCCTCGCTCGGATAGCGCTTGTACTTGGCCAGGTGCGCCTGCAATTCCCCCTGCCAGTTAGCCTTGGCGGCGGCCTGGGCCGGTGACGGGCCAGGGGTCGCAGGAGCGGGCTGCTTGGACGGAGCCGGTGTGACCGGGGCGTCGCTGGGCTTTTCCTCGGAAGGCTTTTCCTTGGGCGGCTCAGGCTTGACCACCGGCTTTGGCGGTTGCGGCTTGGGCTTCTGCTTCACCGGCTTGGGTACCGAGATGGTCGGCTTCGGCGCTTCGGCCAGTTTCGGCAACGGCAGTTCTTCCACGGGGGCCGGCGGTTGTGGTGGGGTCACCACTTTCGGCGGCGCCGGTGGAGGCGGCACAGGGGCAGGTGCCAATTCCACCACCATGGCTTGGGGGGGGATGGGCATGGGCTGTGGCTTGGACCAGTTGAGGGCGAGCAGGATCGCCAACCCATGGACGCCCAACACCACCGCCAGGCTACCGCTGTAACGCGTCAGTCTTTGGCGCGTCGTGATCATTTCTTGGCTGCCGTCTCAAGTCCGACCAGGCCGACTTTCAGGTAGCCGGCCGCCCGCAGGGTGTCCATCACACTCATCAGGTCGCCGTAATCCACACCTTTGTCGGCCTGGAAGAAGATGGTCGTGTCTTTCTTGCCTTGGGTCCGGGCGTCGAGGATGGCGCCAAGGGTTTCAGCCTTGACTTCGTCTTCGCCGAGGAACAGGCGCTTGTCGGCCTTGACGCTGAGGAACACCGGTTTTTCCGGCCGCGGCGCCGGTTTGGCGCTGGAGGCGGGCAGGTCGACCTTGATGTCCACGGTGGCCAGCGGTGCGGCCACCATGAAGATGATCAGCAGCACCAGCATCACGTCGATGAACGGCGTGACGTTGATCTCGTGGTTTTCGGCCAGGTCGTCGCCTGCGCCTTCTTTCAAATGCAAGCCCATGGCTGATTACCCCACTTTCACCATGTGCGGTTGTGCGGAGCGCTCGTTCGGCTGGTGATCCAGGTCGCGGCTGACCAGCAGCAGGACCTCGGCCGAGGCGTCGGTGACCTGGGCCTTGTAGCCGGTGATGGAGCGAGCGAAGACGTTATAGATCACCACCGCGGGAATCGCGGCAACCAGGCCCAGGGCGGTGGCCAGCAGGGCTTCGGCGATACCCGGGGCAACCACGGCAAGGTTGGTGGTCTGGGTTTTGGCGATGCCGATGAAGCTGTTCATGATGCCCCACACGGTGCCGAACAGGCCGACGAACGGCGCGGTGGAACCGATGGTGGCCAGCACGCCGGTGCCGCTGCTCATGTTGCGGCCGCAGGCAGCTACCAGGCGCTCCAGGCGGAAGCTGACGCGCTCCTTGATGCCTTCCTTCTCGCGGCTGTTGGCCGAGAGGCGCATCTCTTCCAGGGCGTCGTGCACCAGCAGGTTGGCCAGGGTGCCCTCCTTGGTGGCGGTGGCGCTGGCTTCCTTGAGGGTGGTGGCCTTTTTCAGTGCGGCGATTTCAGTGCGCAGGCGGCGCTTGGCACCCATCAGCTCGAAGCCTTTGGCGATCCAGATGGTCCAGGTGATGATCGAGGCGATGGCCAGGCCGATCATCACCAGTTTCACGATGATGTCGGCGTTCTGGTACATGCCCCACGGCGACAGGTCATGGGCCATGCCCAGGGTGTTGTCGGCCTCCAGGACTTCAGGAGCGTCTTCGCCGATAGCGGGCTGGCCTTCGGCCTGGACTGGCTCGCCGGCCACTGGGGCTGCGGCTGGAGCGGTCGGGTCGGTGGCCGTATGTTCAGCGGCTGGAGCGGTCGCGGCAGGGGCTGCGGCAGGGGCTGCGGCGGTGGCTGGGGCGTGCTGGTCGGCAAAGGCTGCGGTCGGTGCCAGCAGCAGGCTGCACAACAGCGCTGCAACCGCGCTCATGGCGCGCAGCGGGCTTGGGCGTTTGGTTGGCGAGACGGAGAGTTGGTTGCTTGTCATGCTGGCCGGACCTGAGAGGAGAAAAGGGTGAAATGTCCTTCTAGGCCTCGCAGGGCCGAGAACAAAATGGGCGGTTATTATTGCAAGTAATTCTTGTTAACAGAAGTAATAGAGTATCTTTTTTTCCTTGATTGCTAGCCGTTCGTCCAGTGCGAGGGCTAGTCTTGACCTTTCCCAAAGGAGTTTTCTGATGTCCTCCCCCTCTGTATTGATCGCCGGTTGCGGTGATGTCGGGAGTCGCCTGGCGACTCAACTGCTGGCCGAGCAATGGCAGGTTTACGGCCTGCGTCGCAACGTATCGCGCTTGCCACAGGGGGTGGTGGGCATTGCAGGTGACCTGTTCAGCGAGCAATGCCCCGGGCAATGGCCGCAGAAGTCGCCGGACTATCTGGTGTATTGCGCGGCGGCCACCGAGCATGACGAAGCCGGATATCGCGCGGCTTATGTCGATGGTCTGCAGCATGTACTGGGCTGGCTCAAGCAGCGCGGCCAGGCGCCCAAGCGTTTGCTGTTTGTCTCCAGCAGCAGCGTTTATGAGCAGAAGGACGGTGAGTGGGTCGACGAGACTTCCGTGGCCGAGGCCCAGGCCTACTCCGGACGCATGATGCTGGAAGCCGAGCAGGTGGCTCTGGGCAGCGGTATTCCCGCCACTGTGGTGCGCTTGACCGGCATCTATGGCCCGGGTCGCGAGTGGCTGCTGACCCAGGTGCGCCGGGGTTATCGCGTGGCGATCGAGCCGCCGTTGTACGGCAACCGTATTCACGCGGACGATGCCGCGGGCCTGCTGGCGTTCCTGATCAAGGCGGACCGCAGTGGCACGGCGCTGGATGATTGCTATATCGGCGTGGACGATGCGCCCGCGCCTCTGGCGGAGGTCGTCGACTGGCTGCGCGATTACCTGGGCGTCACCGAATGGGCGGACGATGCCAGCGTGCGTCGTACCGGCAGCAAGCGTTGCAGCAATGCCCGGGCCAGGGCGCTGGGCTGGGTGCCGCGCTATCCGAGTTATCGCGAAGGTTATGCTGCGATTCTGACGACGCAGGGCTAAGTTGCCCGAGCAGCTTGGGGTCGCGGTCGAAGGCTGCGACCGGCTTCCCGAGGGCGTCGCTGCCGACAGGCCGAAGGTCCGGTGGACCTTGTCGCAGCCTGCGGCAGCGGCTACAGGGTAGTTACTGCTTTTCCAGCAACCACTGCTGGCTGCCCGGCGTCAGCGAGGGCACTTCATCCGCCAGGGCGGTATTCACCGCCTGGAAGATCTCCAGCTGTTGATCCTTGCGCACGAAGATCCAGGAGTTGCCCTGGCCGTTGAGCTGCAGCCAGATGCTATCGTTGCCGCCGCTCATCGAGGCGCAGTCGCCAGCCAGGCACAAGGCGTAGCGATCGGCGCCCGGCAGGCCCTGGACGGCGCCGTTTGCCTGGAACTGCACCTCGTTGCCCAGGCCCGGTCCGTTGACGATCTTCCACTTGCCACCCAGATACGCCGAGTACAAGGCGCGCTCGAAGTTGGCGCCTAGCGGCGCGCCTTCGGGGGCGGGGTCTTTGGGGCGGTCGAAGACCTGCTCGGGCTCATTGTCGTTGGCCACTTGCAGCAGTTGCTTGCCGTTGCGCTTCAAGTCGGTGGCGGCGCTGCCATAGAACTCGACTTTTGCAGTGCTGGAACCGTCGCCGATGATCTTGCCTTCGACGGTTTCGAAACCGTTGGTGTAGCGGGCCTGGCCAGCCTTGGTATTGAGCTCCCATTCCAGGTTCGGGCCGTAGGCCTGGAGGGCTTCACGCAAAGGGCCGCCCTTGGAGGCTGCGTCGATCGCTACCTGATTGATCCAGATGCCGCCCACATCGTTTTTGGCGGGGTCGCTGGCACAACCGCCGAGCAGTACGGCGAGCAGCGAAACAGCTAGCGCTTGGCGCATGACGAAATCCTTTCAGAACGAAAACGGCGCAGCCTTGAGGGCTGCGCCGCGGGTGTTACTCGATGACCAGAATGGCATCCATTTCAACCTGTGCACCCTTTGGCAGGGCGGCCACGCCAATGGCGGCGCGGGCTGGGTAAGGCTGTTGGAAATACTTGCCCATGATCTCGTTGACCTTGGCGAAGTGGCTCAGGTCGGTGAGGAAGATGTTCAGCTTGACGATGTCCTTGAACGAACCGCCAGCGGCCTCGGCTACCGACTTGAGGTTTTCGAACACCTGGACGGTCTGGGCTTCGAAGCCTTCCACCAGCTCCATGGTCTTGGGGTCCAGAGGGATCTGGCCGGACATGTAGACGGTGTTGCCAGCCTTGATCGCCTGGGAGTAGGTGCCGATAGCAGCAGGTGCCTTGTCGCTGGTGATAACAGTCTTGGTCATGAATGACTCCTTGTAATGGACGGGCTACGCACGCATGCGGGTGATGCGGATGACCCCGGTCAGGGCGCGCAGTTTCTTGATCACGCGGGCCAGGTGTACGCGGTCGTGCACGCTGACCACCAGTTGGACCACGCTGATGCGACCATCGCGTTCGTCCATGCTGATTTTCTCGATGTTGCCGTCGGCGGCGTTGACGCTGCTGGCCAGCAGCGCGATCAGGCCGCGTTGGTGTTCCAGTTCTACGCGCAGTTCGACGTTGAATTCGCCGGTGACATCCTTGGCCCAGGAGAGCTGGATGCACTTTTCCGGGTTATGGCGGATTTCGCTGATATTGCGGCAGTTGTCCAGGTGCACCACCATCCCCTTGCCGGCGGACAGGTGGCCGACGATCGGATCGCCCGGGATCGGCGTACAGCACTTGGCGTAGCTCAGCACCAGGCCTTCGGTGCCGCGGATTGCCAGCGGGCCTTCCGGGCTTGGCAGCTGTTCGCCTTCGCCCAGCAGGCGGCGCGCCACAACGTAGGCCATGCGGTTGCCCAGGCCGATGTCTTCCAGCAGGTCTTCGATCAGTTCCAGGCGGTATTCCTGGAGAATCGCCTGGATGCGTTCGGCCGGGACCTTTTCCAGGGAGCTGTCGAAGCCGTTGAGCACCTTGTTCAGCAAGCGTTCGCCGAGGCTGATGGACTCGGAGCGGCGCTGCAGCTTGAGAGCATGGCGGATATGGGTGCGGGCCTTGCCGGTGACCACGAAATTCAGCCAGGCCGGGTTCGGGCGCGCGCCCGGGGCGCTGACGATTTCCACTGTGGAACCGCTTTGCAGGGGTTCGGACAGCGGCGCCAGGCGACGATTGATCCGGCAGGCGATGCAGCTGTTGCCGACGTCGGTGTGTACCGCGTAGGCGAAGTCCACCGCGGTGGAGCCTTTGGGCAGCTCCATGATCCGGCCTTTGGGCGTGAACACGTAGACCTCGTCCGGGAACAGGTCGATCTTCACGCTCTCGATGAATTCCAGGGAGTTGCCGGCGCGTTGCTGCATTTCCAGCACGCCCTTGACCCATTGGCGGGCGCGGGCGTGAGTGCCTTTGGGCTGTTCGTCGCCACTGGATTTGTACAGCCAGTGGGCGGCGATGCCGTTATTGGCCATTTCTTCCATTTCCCGGGTACGAATCTGGATCTCGATCGGTACTCCGTGCATGCCGAACAGCGTGGTATGCAGCGACTGATAGCCGTTGGCCTTGGGAATGGCGATGTAGTCCTTGAAGCGTCCCGGCAGCGGCTTGTACAAATTATGTACAGCGCCGAGTACGCGATAGCAGGTGTCTACCTTGTCGACGATGATGCGGAACGCATAAACGTCCATGATCTCGTTGAAGGCTCGACGCTTGCCGCGCATCTTCTTGTAGATGCCGTACAGGTGCTTCTGGCGACCGCTGACCTCGCCCTGGATGCCGTCGATGGCCAGGCAGTGGCTGAGGGATTCCTCGATCTTGTTGACGATTTCCTTGCGGTTGCCCCGGGCGCGCTTGACCGCCTGGTAGATCCGCGCGGAACGCATCGGGTGCATCGCCTTGAAGCCCAGGTCTTCGAATTCGATGCGGATGGCGTGCATGCCCAGGCGGTTGGCGATGGGGGCGTAGATCTCCAGGGTTTCCTTGGCGATCCGCCGACGCTTTTCGCCGGAAAGTACTTCCAGGGTGCGCATGTTGTGCAGGCGGTCGGCCAGCTTGACCAGGATCACGCGAATGTCGCGGGCCATGGCCATGGCCATCTTCTGGAAGTTTTCCGCTTGGGCTTCGGCCTTGGTTTCGAAGTTCATCTGGGTCAGTTTGCTGACCCCATCCACCAATTCGGCCACGGTTTCGCCGAACTGCGCGCTGAGCGCTTCCTTGGCGATGCCGGTGTCTTCGATGACGTCATGCAGCATCGCGGCCATCAGGCTCTGATGGTCCATGTGCATGTCGGCAAGAATGTTCGCTACCGCGAGTGGGTGCGTGACGTACGCCTCGCCGCTGCGACGGCGTTGACCGTCATGGGCTTGTTCGGCGTAGAAATACGCTCGGCGGACCAGATTGACCTGGTCCGTGCCGAGATAGGTCGATAAGCGATCGGCGAGGGCGTCTATGCTCGGCATGATGTCTCCTGCCGTAAGCTGTGATCCCGCGCCGTGCTACGTCGACCAGGCATAGGCTCAGACGGCCTCGTTGGACTCGTCCTCGAAAGCAGCGAAAAGCGGCTCATCTTCAACGATTTCGGCTTCGGCGATGGCTGCGTAGTCGATCAGGCCTTCAGCGATTTCGCGCAGGGCGACAACGGTAGGTTTGTCGTTTTCCCATGCTACTTTCGGCTCTTTGCCGCCGGTGGCCAGTTGACGGGCACGCTTGGTAGAGAGCATGACCAGCTCAAAGCGGTTATCCACGTGTTCTAGGCAGTCTTCAACGGTTACGCGGGCCATGGTCTTCCTCGTAGCAAATGCAATATGCGCGCTGCCCGGATGGGCGAGCTGACTCGACAGTTTAAAAAATCACCAGCGTTAAGGGAAGCGCTGATTTTTTAACCAAGCCCTTCAACGCGCTGCAAGTGCCAATGTAAAGCGCTTGCAGCGGTTTTGGGAAGTGCTGTTTTAACCCAGGAGTTCAGCCAGCAATTTGCCGAAACGCTGCTGCTGGCGTTTCTGTTGCAGCTGATTGGCGCGGAAAATCGCCTTCAGGTCGCCCAGTGCGTGGGCGAAATCGTCGTTGATGATCAGATAGTCGTAGTCGACGTAGTGGCTCATTTCGCTGACGGCTTCGCGCATCCGCCCGTCGATGACCTCGTCACTGTCCTGCCCACGGTTGGTCAGGCGCTGGTGCAGGGCTTGCAAGGACGGTGGCAGGATGAAGATCGAACGGGCCTGGGGCATCAGCTTGCGTACTTGTTCCGCGCCTTGCCAGTCGATTTCCAGAATCAGATCGTGGCCTGCGTCCAGGGTTTGCTGCAGGTGGCTTTGCGAGGTTCCGTAGAGGTTGCCGAACACTTCGGCGCGCTCCAGGAAGTCCCCGTGCTCACCCATCTTCACGAACGTCTCGCGGGAGACGAAGTGATAGTTCACGCCGTCCACCTCACCGGGGCGCATGGCACGGGTGGTGTGGGAGACCGAGACGCGAATCTCCGGTTTGGCGTCGGTCAGGGCCTTGACCAGGCTGCTCTTGCCCGCGCCCGACGGCGCGGAAATGATGTACAGGGTGCCGGTGCTGTGGGTCATGTCAGTTGCCTTACTCAATATTCTGCACTTGTTCGCGCATCTGCTCGATCAACACCTTGAGGTTGACCGCAGCTTGGGTGCTGCGCGGGTCGAAGGCCTTGGAGCCCAGTGTGTTGGCTTCGCGGTTGAGTTCCTGCATCAGGAAGTCCAGGCGCCGCCCGGCCGCGCCGCCGGACTTAAGCACGCGACGTACTTCAATGATGTGGGTGCTCAGGCGGTCCAGTTCTTCGGCGACGTCGCTTTTCTGTGCCAGCAGCACCATCTCCTGTTCGAGACGGGTCGGATCCAGCTCGGCCTGCATGTCGGCGAAGCGGTCGAGGATCTTCTGGCGCTGGGTCGCGAGCATCTGCGGGACCAGTTCACGCAGGGTCGCCACGTCTTCCTCGATGGAGGACAGGCGTTCGTCGATCAGCCTGGCCAGTTCGGCGCCTTCCCGTTCGCGGCCGTTCTTCAGTTCCTTCAAGCCCTGGTTGAACAGGGCCAGGGCGTCACTGTTCAAGGCTTGCGGGTCAGTGGCGTCGGCCACCAGTACGCCCGGCCAGGCCAGGACTTCCAGCGGGTTGAGCGCGGCCGGCTGCTTGATCAGGCTGGCGACGGACTCGGCGGCGGCGACCAGTTGCGCGGCGCGCTCGCGATCCACCTGCAGCGGTTTGCCGGCGGTTTCCTCGATGAAGCGCAAGGTGCACTCGACCTTGCCGCGGGACAGGCCCTGGCGCAGGGCTTCGCGGACCGCGCCTTCAAGGTCGCGAAAGGCTTCCGGCAAACGCAGGTGCGGCTCCAGGTAGCGGCTGTTGACCGAGCGCAGTTCCCAGCTCAGGGTGCCCTGAGTGCCTGCCCGTTCTACCCGGGCGAAGGCGGTCATGCTGTGCACCATGGAGGTACCTCCGATTCAGCGCCGGCACCAACCGTGAGGGGGTTGGGCGGGCCTGATAAAGATGAATTGAAGCCGACAGGCTGCGAAGGCGCAGGATTGTAGCGCAGTGCGGTCGGAGCCCCCAAACCCTGGTGCTGCCAATGCATTGCAGCTCGTCGCAACAGGACTCATCCGCGGTGTAAATGCTCCTTTGACCTTTTTAGGCGTGCCCTGGCGCGGTTGCGGGCTTTATAATGCTCGGCAGTTTTCCGTCCCCGTACAGGTGTTCCCCTATGAAACGTCCAAGTGGTCGCGCCGCCGATCAGCTCCGCTCGATCCGCATCACCCGCAACTACACCAAACACGCCGAGGGATCTGTACTGGTCGAGTTCGGTGATACCAAAGTGATCTGCACGGTCAGCGTCGAGAACGGTGTGCCGCGCTTCCTCAAGGGCCAGGGCCAGGGTTGGCTGACTGCCGAGTACGGCATGCTGCCGCGGGCTACCGGCGAGCGTAACCAGCGCGAAGCCAGCCGTGGCAAGCAGGGCGGTCGGACCCTGGAGATCCAGCGTCTGATCGGCCGTTCGCTGCGCGCTGCGCTGGACATGTCCAAGCTGGGCGACGTCACCCTGTATGTCGATTGCGACGTGATCCAGGCCGACGGCGGTACTCGTACCGCATCGATCACTGGCGCCATGGTGGCCCTGGTCGACGCCTTGAAAGTGATCAAGAAGCGCGGTGGCCTGAAAGGCGGCGATCCGCTGAAGCAGATGATCGCCGCGGTATCCGTCGGCATGTACCAGGGCGAACCGGTCCTGGACCTGGATTATCTGGAAGACTCGGCTGCCGAAACCGACCTCAACGTTGTGATGACCAGCACCGGTGGTTTCATCGAAGTGCAGGGCACTGCCGAAGGTGCGCCGTTCCAGCCGGCTGAACTGAATGCGATGCTGGCCCTGGCCCAGCAAGGCATGAACGAGATTTTCCAACTGCAGCAAGCCGCGCTCGCCGATTGATGGGCGCAGGTCTTCAGCAAGGAGAGCACCATGAGTGATGAACAACTGCCGCTGCCTACGCCGAGTCACGAAGTCCGGCAATGGGCGATGTTTTGTCACCTGTCCGCCTTGCTGGGGATCTGGGTTCCTTTCGGCACACTGATCGGACCGCTGATTCTCTGGCAGATGAAGCGCGAAACCGATCCCTTTATCGATGCCCAGGGCAAGGAAGCACTGAACTTCCAGCTGACCGTCGCCATTGCGTCGGCGGTGTGCTTCCTGTTGATGATCGTGGTGATCGGGTTCTTCATGTTCGGCCTGCTGGCGATCGGAGCCCTGGTGCTGACCATCATCGGCGGAGTCAAGGCTGGCGAAGGGGTGCCTTATCGCTACCCCTTCACCTGGCGCCTGATCAAGTAGCTCGAGCAAGCACAAAAAAGCCGACAGCGATGTCGGCTTTTTTGTGGCGGTGAAAGGACGCTTAGATGGTCAGCGTCCAGTCATAGTCCACGATCAGCGGTGCGTGCTGCGAGAAGCGTGGCTGGCGCGGCAGGCGAGCGCTGCGGACAAAGCGACGCAGGCCGGGAGTCAGCAACTGGTAGTCGAAACGCCAGCCCAGGTTCAGCATCTCGGCCTGTTCGTTGTCCGGCCACCAGCTGTACTGGTCGCCTTCACGGCTGACTTCACGCAATGCGTCGACATAACCCATGTTGCCAATGATCTCGTCCATCCAGGCACGCTCAGGCGCCAGGAAGCCCGGAGATTGCTGGCTGTCGCGCCAGTTCTTGATATCCAGCTTCTGTTGCGCCACGTACAGCGAGCCACAATAAATGTACTCGCGACGTTTGCGCCGCTGTTTATCCAGATAACGGGCGAAATCGTCCATTAGCTTGAACTTCTGGTTCAAGTCTTCATCGCCGTTCTGCCCTGATGGAAGCAGCAAGGTCGCGATGCTGACCTTGTCGAAATCGGCTTGCAGGTAGCGCCCGTAACGATCGGCTGTCTCGAAGCCGAGGCCGCTGATGACCGCCTTCGGCTGCAACCGCGAATACAAAGCCACACCGCCTTGGGCAGGGACTTCGGCATCGCAGGCATAAAGGAAGTAGCCATCCAGTTGGAAGGCTGGGTCGTCCAGTTCAAAGGCAGAGGCGCGGGTGTCCTGCAGGCAGATGACGTCGGCATTCTGTGCCTGCAGCCAACTGAGCAAACCACGCTCCACTGCAGCCTGAATACCATTGACGTTCACACTGATGATCCGCATAAATGGCCCCAAAAATCACGTGCGTGTATGATACCCGAGCTCTACCTAATTAGCTAAATCCGTGGTATCTGGGGTTTTTTCATGCAGGCGTATCAGCGCGATTTCATTCGTTTTGCCATCGATCGCGGGGTTTTGCGCTTCGGTGAGTTCACCCTGAAGTCCGGGCGCACCAGCCCTTACTTCTTCAATGCCGGCCTGTTCAACAGCGGTTCGGCGCTGGCCCAGCTGGGGCGTTTCTACGCCGCGGCGATCGTCGAAAGCGGCATTCCCTTCGATGTGCTGTTTGGCCCGGCCTATAAAGGCATTCCTCTGGCGGCGGCCACTGCGGTGGCGCTTGCCGAGCATCACCAGCGCGATCTGCCCTGGTGCTTCAATCGCAAGGAAGCCAAGGCTCACGGCGAAGGCGGCAGCCTGGTGGGGGCTCCCTTGACCGGCGATGTGCTGATCATCGACGACGTGATCACCGCCGGCACGGCGATCCGCGAAGTGATGCAGATCATCGAGTCCCAGGACGGCGCCAAAGCGGCCGGGGTGCTGATCGCCTTGAACCGTCAGGAACGCGGCAACGGCGAGTTGTCGGCGATCCAGGAGGTCGAGCGTGACTTCGGCATTCCGGTGGTGAGCATTGTCTCCCTGACCCAGGTCCTGCAGTTCCTGGCGGATGATCCGGCGCTCAAGCAGCATCTGCCGGCGGTGGAAGCCTACCGCGCGCAGTACGGAATCTGACCTGTAGGAGCCGGCTTGCCGGTGAAGAGGCCTTTGGGCCTTGAGTTGCCCGCGTGAGTGCCTTCGCCGGCAAACCGGCTCCCACAAAGATTGCGTCGATAAAAAAGCCCCCGCCCGGGATCCCGGGCGGGGGCTTTTTTGTGCCTGGTGCTTAAGGACGCTTGCGGTTGCTGATCAGGGTGCCGACACCCGTATCGGTGAAGATCTCCAGCAAAATCGCGTTGGGCACGCGACCGTCGATGATCAGCGAACTGCCGACCCCGCCTTGCACGGCTTCCAGCGCGCAGCGGATTTTCGGCAGCATGCCGCCGTAGATGGTGCCGTCGGCGATCAGCTCGTCGACCTGCTGGGTGCTCAGGCCGGTGAGGACCTTGCCCGACTTGTCCATCAGGCCGGCGATGTTGGTCAACAGCATCAGCTTTTCGGCTTTCAATGCTTCGGCCACCTTGCCAGCCACCAGATCGGCGTTGATGTTGTAGGACTCGCCGTTGGCGCCGACCCCGATCGGTGCGATCACCGGGATGAAATCACCCTTGACCAGCAGGTTCAGCAGGTCGGTGTTGATCCCGACCACTTCGCCCACATGGCCGATATCGATGATTTCCGGGGTGGTCATTTCCGGCGTCTGGCGGGTCACGGTGAGTTTTTTCGCCCGGATCAGCTCGGCATCCTTGCCGGTCAGGCCGATGGCGCTGCCGCCGTGACGGTTGATCAGGTTGACGATGTCCTTGTTGACCTGGCCACCGAGGACCATCTCCACCACGTCCATGGTTTGCGCATCGGTCACGCGCATGCCATCGACGAAGTGGCTTTCAATGGAAAGGCGCTTGAGCAGGTCACCGATCTGCGGGCCGCCACCGTGCACCACCACCGGGTTGATCCCGACAGCCTTCATCAGCACGATGTCGCGGGCGAAGCCGGTTTTCAGCTCCTCGCTTTCCATAGCGTTGCCGCCGTACTTGATCACCAGGGTCTTGCCGACATAGCGGCGAATATAAGGCAGCGCTTCGGATAGGACCTTGGCGGTATTGGCGGCGGCATCGCGTTCGATGGTCATTCAGGGCTCCGGTGCTTCAAACAATCAAAACGGTAGTTGGAGATCAGGTGCAACACGTTTCAGCTGGGTGTGGAACACATCCTTGATGCGCTGCAGTTCGGCTGCATCATCAGCCTCGAAGCGCAGCACCAGCACAGGGGTGGTGTTGGAGGCGCGAACCAGGCCCCAGCCCTTGGCATAGTCGACCCGCACCCCGTCAATGGTGGTCAGGTCGGCGCCTGCACCCCACTGCGCGTCGTGCAGGGCGTCAATGATGCTGAATTTGCTCTCTTCAGTCACATGGATATTGATTTCCGGCGTAGAAATATCGTTCGGGAAGGTGGCGAACAGCTCTTCCGCGGTGGATTTTTCCTTGCTGAGGATCTCCAGCAACCGTGCGGCGCTATAAATGCCGTCGTCGAAGCCGAACCAGCGTTCCTTGAAGAACACATGGCCGCTCATTTCGCCGGCCAGCAGAGCGCCGGTCTGCTTCATTTTCTTTTTGATCAACGAGTGACCGGTCTTCCACATTAGCGGGCGACCGCCATATTCCTTGATCAGCGGAATCAGGCGTCGGGTGCATTTGACGTCGAAGATGATCTCCGCATCCGGGTTGCGCGCCACCACGTCCTTGGCGAACAGCATCAGCAGGCGGTCGGGGAAGACGATGCTGCCGGTGTTGGTCACCACGCCGACGCGGTCGCCGTCGCCGTCGAAGGCCAGGCCCAGGTCGGCGCCGGTTTCCTTGACCTTGGCAATCAGGTCCTCGAGGTTCTCGGGCTTGCCCGGATCCGGGTGGTGGTTGGGGAAGTTGCCGTCCACTTCGCAGAACAGCGGGATCACTTCGCAGTTCAGGGCTTCGATCAATTGTGGGGCAATCACCCCGGCGGCGCCGTTGCCGCAATCCACCACGACTTTCAGGCGGCGGGCCAGCTTGACGTCACGGATGATCTCCTCGGCGTAGCGCGGCAGGATGTCGACCTGGGTGACGCTGCCCTGGGCGCTGCTCAGGTTGTTGCTCTTGAGGCGCTCGTGCAGGGCCTGGATCTGTTCATTGGCCAGGGTGTCGCCGGCGATGACGATCTTGAAACCGTTGTAGTTCGAGGGGTTGTGGCTGCCGGTGAGCATTACGCCGGACTTGCCGGCCAGTACGTTGGCCGCGTAATACAGGGCCGGGGTCGGCACCAGGCCGACGTCGCTGACGTGGCAGCCGCTGTCGTGCAGGCCCTGGATCAGTTGCGCCACCAGTTCCGGCCCGGACAGGCGGCCATCGCGGCCCACGGAGACGTTCGGCTCACCCTGGGCCAGGCTCTGGGAGCCGATGGCGCGGCCGATCCAGTAGGCGGTTTCAGCAGTCAGGGTTTGCGGTACAACGCCGCGGATGTCGTAGGCGCGGAAGATGCTGTCGGGGAATTTCGGGGCGACTTTAGCTGCGTTGCTCATCACTGAGGGTGCTCCATCTGAAGGGGTGCAGTACGGCCGTGGGAGGACAGGCCGGCAGGCTCAAACTGAAGGGTATGACGGCGTTTTCAGCATAGAGTTCGTACTGCGAAAGTGCCATCTGACGGGCTCCGTCCCCTCCGGAACCGGTCAGCAGCCCGGCCTGGCGGGGGCCAGGCGCCCTGCAAAAAAATGCTGGTCCTCGGTCCTTGATTGCTCTCGCAATGGGGCGGAGCAGGCAGGCTGCCCACTCCGAGAGGCAGATCAGTGGCTGCCGGAGTGGCCGAAGCCACCTGCGCCGCGCTGGCTTTCATCAAAGGCTTCGACCACTTCGAAATGCGCCTGGACCACAGGCACCAGCACCAGTTGGGCGATGCGCTCGCCGACGGCGATGTTGAAGGCGCTCTGGCCACGGTTCCAGCAGGACACCATCAATTCGCCCTGGTAGTCCGAGTCGATCAGGCCCACCAGGTTGCCCAGCACGATGCCGTGCTTATGGCCCAGGCCGGAGCGCGGCAGGATCAGCGCCGCCAGGCCCGGATCGCCAATGTAGACCGACAGCCCGGTAGGGATCAGCAGCGTCTGGCCTGGCTCCAGAAGGGTGTCTTCCTTGAGCATGGCTCGCAGGTCGAGGCCGGCGGAGCCCGGCGTGGCGTACTGCGGCAGAGGGAATTCGTTGCCGATGCGTGGGTCGAGGATCTTGGCTTGTAAAGCGTGCATGCGAGTTAAACCTGGTTCAGCCGTTCGGCGATAAAAGAGATCAGCTGGCGGGCAATCTTGCCCTTGCTGGTCTGGGCGAAGAGAGTTGCGTGCAACTCCCGGTCAATCACGCTGCAGGCGTTTTCCTCGCTGTTGAAGCCAATGCTCGGGTTGGCAACGTCGTTGGCGACGATCAGGTCGAGGTTCTTGTCCTTCAATTTGCGTGCAGCGTAGTCGAGCAAGTTTTCGGTTTCTGCGGCGAAACCGACACTGAAAGGCCGATCCGGACGGCTGGCAATGGTGGCCAGGATGTCCGGGTTGCGCACCATCTGCAGCAACAGGCCGTCACCTTTCGTAGGGTCTTTCTTTAATTTCTGTGGGGCGACGACTTCCGGTCGGTAGTCCGCGACCGCCGCAGAGGCGATGAAAACGTCGCATGGGATCGCCGACTCACAGGCCGCGAGCATGTCCCGGGCGCTGACAACGTCGATCCGCGTGACTCTATCGGGGGTTGGCAGGTGTACCGGCCCGGTGATCAGGGTCACCCGGGCACCGGCTTCAACCGCAGCCTCGGCCAGGGCGAAGCCCATTTTTCCTGAGCTATGGTTGGTGATGTAGCGCACCGGATCGATGTTTTCCTGGGTCGGCCCGGCGGTAATCAGCAGGTGCTTGCCGGTCAGCGCCAGATGCTGGAAGCAATCGGCGGCGCTCTGGGCCAGGTCGTTGGCCTCCAGCATGCGGCCCAGGCCGACATCGCCACAGGCCTGGCTGCCGGAAGCCGGGCCGAAGACCTTCAGGCCACGGCTTTGCAGCAGTTGGGTATTGGCTTGGGTGGCAGGGTCGCGCCACATGGCCTGATTCATCGCCGGGGCGATGGCGACGATGGCATCGGTGGCCAGCACCAGGGTGGTCAGCAGATCGTCGGCAATGCCCTGGGCCAGGCGGGCAATCAGGTCCGCGGTGGCCGGCGCGATCAGCACCAGGTCGGCCCACTTGGCCAGCTCGATATGGCCCATGGCGGCTTCGGCAGCCGGGTCCAGCAGGTCGAGGTGGACCGGGTGCCCGGAGAGCGCTTGCATGGTCAGCGGGGTAATGAATTCACTGCCGCCCCGGGTCATGACCACGCGCACTTCGGCGCCCTGGTCGAGGAGTCGGCGAACCAGCTCCGCGCTCTTGTAGGCGGCAATGCCGCCGCCGACGCCGAGCACGATGCGTTTCCGATACAGCCGCTGCATAGGCCTGTCTTTCCGTTCAGTGATTGCTGCGTGGCATGCCCCCTCCCCAGGTGAAATACCACGCAAAAAAGAGGGGGCTAAGATAGCACAGCGCCCGCTGTCGAACAGCGGCGCCATGCACAGGGAGGTGTGATGAGTATTCGTGACTGGCCCGCGGCGGAGCGTCCGCGGGAACGGCTTCTGGAGCAGGGCGCCATCAGCCTTTCCGACGCCGAGCTACTGGCTATTTTCCTGCGCACCGGGGTGGCCGGTAAAAGCGCGGTGGACCTGGCGCGGCATCTGTTGCGGCGCTTTGGCAGCCTGCGCAGGCTGCTGGAGGCCGATCAACTGACCTTCACCCGCCAACTGGGGCTGGGCCCGGCCAAGTACGCCTTGTTGCAGGCGGTGCTGGAAATGGCCCGCCGGCATCTGGCGGAGAAACTGCATCGCCAGTCCGCGTTGGAGAACCCGCTGGTGGTGCGCGATTACCTGAAGTCGATGCTGCGCCACGAGCCCCATGAAGTGTTCGGTTGCCTGTTTCTCGACACGCGGCATCGTGTACTGACCTTCGAAGTGCTGTTTCAGGGCTCCATCGACAGCACCACGGTGTACCCGCGGCAGGTGATCAAGCGCGCCTTGGCGCACAATGCAGCGGCGGTGATCCTCTGCCACAACCATCCGTCAGGCATTTGCGAGCCCAGCCCGGCCGACCGGGTAGTGACCCGACGTTTGCAGGAGGCACTGGAGTTGATCGATGTGCGGGTGCTGGACCACTTCATCGTGGGGGAGGGCGACCCGCTGTCGATGGCCGAGTACGGCTGGATCTGAATGCAGCCGGCTTCAAGGCCTGGGTGGGCCTTGAAGCCGGCCGGCAGTTCACTTGATGCTGACTTTCGAATAGTCCTGGCGCCCGAAGGGGCTCACCTGGTAGCCCTCGACCTGCTTGCGAGTCAGGGCGAATGCGGTCGGGTGTGCCAGGGGCAGCCACAGCGCCTGCTGCTGGATCTGGGTCTGGGCCTGTTGGTACAGCTTGCTGCGCACACCCTGTTCGCTGGTGGTCTTGCCGGCCGTGATCAGCTTGTCCAGGTTCTGGTCGCAGTAGCGGGCGAAGTTGGTGCCGGACTTGACGGCGGCGCAGGTGAACTGTGGCGAGAGGAAGTTATCCGGGTCGCCGTTGTCGCCAGCCCAGCCCATGAACAGCAGGTCGTGCTCGCCGGCCTTGGCGCGGCGGATCAGTTCACCCCATTCGATCACGCGGATTTCCGCCTGGATCCCCACTTGGGCCAGGTCCGATTGCAGCAACTGCGCGCCCAGGCTGGGGTTGGGGTTGAGCAGGCTGCCAGAGGGGCGGGTCCAGAGGGTGGTCTGGAAGCCGTTCTTCAGGCCAGCCTTGGCCAGCAGTTGGCGAGCCTTTTCCGGGTCGTGGGCGTACCCGGGCAGGTCCTTGGCGTAGCTCCAGGTATTGGGCGGGTAAGGGCCGTTGGCGGCTTCGGCGGTGCCTTCAAAGACCGCCTTGAGGTAGCTGCCCTTGTCGAAGGCCAGGTTGATTGCCTGGCGTACCTCGGGTTTGTCCAGGGGTGGGTGCTGGCTGTTGATGGCGACGAAGGCGGTCATGAAGGCTGCGGTGTGCTCGACCTTCAGTGCCGGATCCTCGCTGGCGGCCTGGACATCCAGGGGCTTGGGCGACAGCGCGATCTGGCACTCGTTGCGGCGCAGCTTCTGCAGGCGCACGTTGGCGTCCGGGGTGATGGCAAAGATCAGCGAATCGACCGCAGGCTTGCCGGCAAAGTAGTCGCGGTTGGCCTTGTAGCGGATCGAGGCGTCTTTCTGGAAGCGCCCGAAGATGAACGGGCCGCTGCCGATCGGCTGGCTGTTGAGCTTCTCCGGGGTGCCGGCCTTGAGCAGTTGCTCGGCGTACTCCGCCGAGTAGATCGAGGCGAAGCCCATGCTCAGGGTGGCGAGGAAGGTCGAATCGGCGTGGTCCAGGGTAAAGCGTACGGTCAGCGGGTCCAGGGCATCGATCTTCTTGATCAGGCTGGGCAACTGCAGGGATTGGGCGTGGGGAAAGCCGCTCTGGGCGATCTTGTGCCACGGATGGGCCGGATCGAGCATGCGCTCGAAGCTGAACTTGACGTCTTCGGCGGTCAGCTCGCGGCTGGGGTTGAAATACTCGGTGCGGTGGAACTTGACCTTGGGGTGCAGCTTGAACACGTAGGTCAGGCCGTCGGCAGAGACCTCCCAGCTGTCGGCAAGGCTGGGGACTACCTTGCCGCTATCGGCGTCGAACTCCACCAGGCGGTTCATCAGCACGTCGGCGGATGCGTTGGTGGTGGTCAGTGAGTTGTACTGCACCACGTCGAAGCCCTCCGGGCTGGCTTCGGTGCAGACGCTCAGCGCGGCAGCCTGGGCCAGGGGGCTCAGGAGAGGGGCGAGCAGGAGCGGGAGGGCGGCAAGACGCATGGTCGGGTTCCTTGTGCAGATCGAAAGCCCATCTGCGAGTGCAGTCTGGAAATGCCTTACCCTAGTGGGCTCTTTGTAAAATGACTATCCCTTTTGTATCGAGTGACGAAACCTCGGGCTCGGCCGGGGTTCCAGGCGTGATTTTCCGCAGGCATGACCGCGTTCTATGGCGGTTTTGTGCCTGGGGTTTCGGGAGAAATATATTCTGCGACGAGCGGTAGATTTCTGCGGTAGCCTTTGCCGCAGGCGTCCGGCGCAAGAAAATCAGGACTTTTCGTCATCCTGGGCACAGCGGTTGTTGTTGCTCTGGGGTCTTTCTGGTATAAAGCAGCGCTCTTTTCTAGGGGCCCGGTTCCTTCGCTTGTAGGTGTAGCCGGTAAGACCCTAAAGAAACGCGGCGCCTGGCGCCAAATGACTGAGAGATTAAGCGGCCAACCCATGCCGGGTTGGGCATGTGGTTTTAGAGGGCTGAGGCATGTCTAGAGTCTGTCAAGTTACCGGTAAGGGTCCGGTGACTGGGAATAACATTTCCCACGCAAACAACAAAACCCGTCGTCGTTTCCTGCCGAACCTGCAGCATCACCGCTTCTGGGTTGAGTCCGAGAAACGTTTTGTGCGTCTGCGCGTATCTGCCAAAGGCATGCGTATCATCGACAAGCGCGGCATTGATGTCGTGCTGGCCGAAATCCGTCGCGATGGCGGCAAGGTTTAAGGGAGCTAATCATGCGTGAATTGATTCGTTTGATCTCGAGCGCCGGTACTGGTCACTTCTACACTACCGACAAGAACAAGCGTACTACTCCGGACAAAATCGAGATCAAGAAATATGATCCGGTTGTTCGCAAGCACGTGATCTACAAGGAAGGCAAAATCAAGTAATTGATTTTTCTTCTGACAAAAAAACCCGCCTTCAAGCGGGTTTTTTTGTGTCCGGGATTCAGGCTTTCTGTTCGAAGGCCACATAGACCTTGCGGCAGGGCTCCAGCACTTCCCAGGTGCCCTTGAAGCCGGCCGGGATCACGAAGCGGTCGCCGACCCGCAGAGTCTTGGCATTGCCGTCGTGATCACGCAGTACCGATACGCCCTGGAGGATCTCGCAGTATTCGTGTTCGGTGAAGTTCACCGTCCACTGGCCCACGGCGCCTTCCCAGATCCCGGCATTGAGCTGGCCGCACGGGCTGGCGTAATGGTTGAACACCGCCTGCTCGGGGTCGCCCTTGAGGATTTTTTCCGCAGCCGGGCGGTAGCGTTCGCCCTCGGTGGTGGCCTGGCTGAAGTCGACGACGTTGTGGATGCTCATTGTTGTATTCCCCCGTGATTGCGGCGCGAGTGGCTATGAAGGCCAAAGTCTATGTTTATTAAAATGCACATAGCAATGGCGTTTGCCCGGGCTTTGTCAAATATATTGAAAGTACAGGTGTCGCTGGTTTAGGGTGGCGGGTGCCTTTGGCCGAAAACAGGCTGGCCGGGCAGAATTCTTCAGCAGTGCCGGCGTAGTTCGCATGGCGCTTGTATACAAATAAGAGGAGGACACTCGTATGACCACCCTGACTCGTGCCGACTGGGAACAACGTGCCCGCGACCTGAAAATCGAAGGTCGTGCCTACATCAACGGCGAATACACCGCATCGGCTTCCAGCGACACCTTCGAATGCATCAGCCCGGTAGACGGTCGCGTACTGGCGACCATCGCCAGCTGTGATGCCGCCGATGCCCAGCGCGCCGTGGAAAACGCCCGCGCCACCTTCAACTCCGGCGCCTGGTCGCGCTTGGCGCCGGCTAAGCGCAAGTCGGTGATGATCCGCTTTGCCGGCCTGTTGAAGCAGCACGCTGAAGAACTCGCGCTCCTGGAAACCCTGGACATGGGCAAGCCCATCAGCGACTCCCTGGATATCGACGTTCCCGGCGCCGCCCAGGCCCTGAGCTGGAGCGGCGAGGCCATCGACAAGATCTACGATGAAGTCGCTGCCACCCCTCACGACCAGTTGGGCCTGGTCACCCGTGAGCCGGTAGGCGTGGTCGCGGCCATCGTGCCGTGGAACTTCCCCCTGATGATGGCTTGCTGGAAACTGGGCCCGGCGCTGTCCACCGGTAACTCGGTGATCCTCAAGCCTTCGGAAAAATCCCCGCTGACCGCCATCCGCATCGCTGCCCTGGCAGTGGAAGCCGGGATTCCGGCGGGCGTGTTCAACGTACTGCCAGGCTACGGCCACACTGTCGGCAAGGCCCTGGCCCTGCACATGGACGTGGACACCCTGGTGTTCACCGGCTCCACCAAGATCGCCAAGCAGTTGCTGGTCTACTCCGGCGAATCCAACATGAAGCGCGTGTGGCTGGAAGCCGGCGGCAAGAGCCCGAACATCGTGTTCGCCGATGCTCCGGACCTGCAGGCCGCCGCCGAATCCGCCGCCAGCGCCATTGCCTTCAACCAGGGCGAAGTCTGCACCGCCGGCTCGCGCCTGCTGGTGGAGCGCTCTATCAAGGACAAATTCCTGCCGCTGGTGATCGAGGCCCTCAAGGGTTGGAAGCCGGGCAACCCGCTGGACCCGGCCACCAATGTCGGCGCCCTGGTGGACACCCAGCAGATGAACACCGTGCTGTCCTACATCGAAGCCGGGCATGCCGATGGCGCCAAGCTGGTGGCCGGTGGCAAGCGCACCCTGGAAGAAACCGGTGGCACCTACGTCGAGCCGACCATTTTCGATGGTGTCAGCAACGCGATGAAAATCGCCCAGGAAGAGATCTTCGGCCCTGTACTGTCGGTGATCGCCTTCGACAGCGTGGAAGAGGCGATCCAGATTGCCAACGACACGCCTTACGGCCTGGCAGCTGCGGTGTGGACCGCCAACATCTCCAAGGCCCACCAGACCGCCAAGGCCCTGCGTGCCGGCAGCGTCTGGGTCAACCAATACGACGGCGGCGACATGACCGCGCCGTTCGGCGGCTTCAAGCAGTCGGGCAACGGTCGCGACAAGTCGCTGCATGCGTTCGACAAGTACACCGAGCTGAAAGCCACCTGGATCAAGCTCTGAGTCTTGTCGTTTGAGGCGGGGGCAGTGCCCCGCCTGATGTCGATCCATAGCGCAGCCGGACTTTCCGCAAGGGGAGTCCGGCTGTGTTGTCTGTGCCTTGCGAAACAATGATCCACAGGAGCGTGGAAATGCGTTGGGCGACCTATTTCGCCGTTTTGGCCGCAGTCTTGAGTGTCGGCCTGGCCCTGGGCGTGACCATGCCCCTGGTGTCATTTCGTCTCGAAAGCTGGGGCTACGGGCCTTTTGCAATTGGCGTGGTGGCGGCGATGCCGGCCATTGGCGTGTTGCTCGGGGCGAAGATCTCCAGCCGCCTGGCGGCGCGCTTCGGCACCGCCAGCCTGATGCGCCTGTGCCTGTGGGGCGGGGCGATCTCCATTGCCTTGCTGGCGCTGCTGCCCAGCTATCCGTTGTGGTTGGTACTGCGCCTGATACTGGGAGTGGTCCTGACCATCATCTTCATTCTGGGGGAAAGCTGGATCAATCAGCTGGTGGTGGAGCAGTGGCGTGGCCGGCTGGTGGCGCTGTATGGCGCAAGCTATGCCTTGAGCCAGCTGGCCGGGCCCCTGCTGTTGGGCGTGCTGGGTACTGAGCATGATTACGGCTTCTGGACCGCGGTGGGTTTGCTGGTGGTATCACCGCTCCTGCTGTTGGGGCGCAGCGGGGCGCCGAGCACCGAGTCGTGCAGCGTGACCCTGTTTGACCTGTGGCACTTCTGTCAGAAGTTGCCGGCGATTGCCTGGGCAGTTGCATTGTTCGCTACTTTCGAGGCGCTGATTCTGACCCTGCTGCCGGTGTATTGCCTGAGCCAGGGGTTCACCGAAGACATTGCCCTAGCCATGGTCAGCACCGTGGTGGTGGGGGATGCACTTTTGCAACTGCCGATTGGCGCCCTGGCGGATCGGATTTCCCGGCGCGGCCTGTTCACCGGCTGCGCGGTGATCCTGTTGTGTTCCAGCCTGGCCATTCCGCTGTTGCTGGGCACCGTGCTGATCTGGCCACTGTGGGTGTTGTTCGGGGCCAGCGCCGGGGGCTTGTTCACCTTGTCGCTGATCCTGATCGGCGAGCGTTACCGCGATGACGCACTGGTGCGGGCCAATGCCCATGTGGCGCAGCTCTGGGGTATTGGCTGCCTGATCGGGCCGCTGGTGGCAGGGGCCGGCAGCCAGTGGGTGAGCGGCCACGCCATGTTGCTGCTGGTGGCGGCCGGGGCTTTTGGCTTGCTTGTCCTGCTGCTGCGCCAGGGGGCCTTTGGCGAAGCCCAGGCTGCGTTGTAGCCACTCAGAGCATGCGTTCCAGGCCGATGCGGGTGCTCAGCCAGGCATTGAAGCGGCGCCACCAGTTACCGGGTTCATGGCCCAGGCTGTGCAACTGGCCCTTATCCTCGGTCACCCAGACCAGCTTGCCGTCCAGCAGCTTGACCTGGTAGCTCAGGGCCGGCGCCATCCCCTGCAGGGCCAGGGCGCGGACATGTTCAGCCAGCTCGGGGCTGTCCACCAGCACCCCGACCTCGGTGTTCCACAGCACCGAACGGGGGTCGAAGTTGAACGAGCCGATGAAGCTCTTTCGTCGGTCGAAGATCATCGCCTTGCTGTGCAGGCTGGAGTCGGAGCCCTTGTAGGAGCCGCTGTGGAACAGGTGCGGCCCGCTGCCACCGCGCTCGCCGGGTTGTCGGCGCAGTTCGTAGAGCTTCACTCCATGTTCCAGCAATGCCTTGCGATAGGGCGCATAGCCGCCATGCACCACTGGCACGTCGGTGGCTTCCAGGGAGTTGGTCAACAGGCTCACCGAGACCCCGGCGTCCGCGCGCCCGGTCAGGTACACCAGCCCAGGCTGCCCCGGAACGAAGTAGGCCGAGATCATGATCAGCTCCTTGCCGACCCCGCTCAGTTCCGGTGCCAGCTGGGTGGTGAGCAGCAGGTGCGGGTCGGGGTCACCCTTGGCCAGGACCTTGGCCGGAGCGTCCCACAGGGCCTGGTTCCAGGCCCAGATCAGTTCCTTGCGCCAGATGTCCATGCGCGGCTGGGTCTGGTAGGTCATTAACTGCCGGTACAGCGCCTGGTTCTGCCGGCGGCTGTCCTGCAAGGATTCCTCGAGGCGCAGCCGGGTGTTGTCCAGCGCCTTGGTGGAAGGTGTGCTGGACAGGAACTCGCCGATGGGGCGGCTCAGGGCGCTGTTCCAGTACTGGTCGAAGCTGTGGCCCAGTTGCTCGGCCACCGGACCCACGCTGAACATGTCGATGTCGGTGAAATTCAGGTTGGGCTGGGCGTCGAAGTATTCATCCCCCAGGTTGCGCCCGCCGACGATGGCCACGCTGTTGTCTGCCAGCCAGAGCTTGTTGTGCATCCGCCGATGCTGCTGCGACAGGTTGAACAGGCGGCCCATGGCCCGGGTCAGGCCGGTGCTGCGGCCCAGGTGCAGAGGGTTGAACAGGCGGATCTGGATCTGCGGGTGGGCGGCCAGGGTGGCGATGATCTGGTCCAGGCCGTCGCTGGTGGTGTCGTCCAGCAGGATGCGTACCCGCACGCCACGGTCGGCGGCCTTGAGCAGCTCGTCCACCAGCATGCGGGTGCTGATGCCGTCGTGGACGATGTAGTACTGCAGGTCGAGGCTGCTTTGCGCGTTGCGGATCAGCTCGGCGCGGGCCATGAACGCTTCGGTGCTGTTGGGTAGCAGGCGAAAGCCGGAACGCCCCTGGTAGGGTGCGGCCTGGGCCCGGATTGACTGGGCAAAGCCCGAATCACGGGCGGGCAGGGCCTGGCTGGGTTGGTACGGCACCTCGCGGGTAGCGCAGCCGCCCAGCCCGAGGCTCAGCAGCAGAAGCCAGGTGAAGGCCTGTATAGGGTTCAAGTCAGGTCATCTCGCATCACGGCACGGGTTGGCATGGGACGGCTGGCTTCCTGCTTCGGGTCGGGGTCAGTCCGAGGTTTCACTGAGCAGCTTGATGGCTGCAGCGCCGACCTTGCGTACCGCGTCTTCGATCTGCGCGGTTGGCTTGGCAGCGTAGTTCATCCGCAGGCAATTGCGGTACTTGCCCGAGGCGGAAAAGATGCTGCCCACGGCAATCTGCACCCCTTGCTCGAGCAGCACTCGGTTGAGCTTCAGAGCATCAAAGCCCTCGGGGAGTTCGATCCACAGCATGAAACTGCCCTGTGGCCGGCTGGCGCGAGTGCCGGCGGGGAAGTAGCGGCTGACCCAATCGAGCATCAGGTCACGATTGCGCTGGTACTGGGTGCGCATCTTGCGCAGATGCGGCTCGAAGTGGCCGCTCTTGAGAAACTCGGCGATGGCTACCTGGGGCTGCGGGGCCGTGGAGCCGGTGCTGATGTATTTCATGTGCAGTACACGTTCCAGGTAGCGGCCGGGCGCCACCCAGCCGATGCGCAGGCCTGGGGCCAGGGTTTTCGAGAACGAGCTGCACAGCAGCACCCGGCCATCATCGTCGAAGGACTTGATGGTGCGCGGGCGCGGGTAGGTGTAGGCCAGTTCGCCATACACATCGTCCTCGATGATCGCCACGTCGAAGCGCTGGGCCAGGGTCAGCAGTGCCCGCTTGCGCGGCTCCGGCATGATGTAGCCCAGGGGGTTGTTGCAGTTGGGCGTCAACTGTATGGCCTTGATCGGCCACTGTTCCAAAGCCAGTTCCAGGGCTTCCAGGCTGATTCCGGTAATGGGGTCGGTGGGGATCTCCAGGGCCTTCATGCCCAGGCCCTTGAGGGTCTGCATGGCGCCGTGGAAGCTCGGCGAGTCCACGGCGACGATGTCCCCCGGTTCGCAGATGGCGCGAATGCTGGTGGACAGCGCCTCGTGGCAGCCGGTGGTGATCACCAGGTCGCCGGCCCCCAGTTGGCAGCCGGAATCCAGCATCAGTCGTGCGACCTGCTCGCGCAGCTCCAGTACGCCGTAGATGTTGTCGTAGTGCAGGCCTGGCATGTCCTGGCGCCGGCTGAGGCGGGCCAGGGCCCGAAGCAGAGGCTTGAGGGTGGGTGTGGTGATGTCCGGCATGCCGCGGCCCAGTTGCACCACGTCCTTGCGCGGCACGGCGCGAATCAGTTCCAGCACCTGGTCCCACTGCGAGATCTCTACCGGTCGCTGGGCCGGGCGGCCAACGGCGGGCAGGGCGGGCAGTTCGCGGCTGGGCGGCACGAAGTAGCCGGACTTGGGCTTGGGCATCGCCAGGCCGTTGTCTTCCAGCAGGCGGTAGGCCTGCTGCACGGTGCTCAGGCTGACCCCGTGCTCGACGCTCAGGGCGCGCACTGAGGGCAGCCGATCGCCGGGGCGGTAGAAGCCCTGCTCAATGCGGGTGCCCAGGAGTTCGGCGAGGTTGACGTAGAGGGTCATGGCATTGGCTCGTAGTGGGGGGCGCGAGGACCGGTACAGATGGGGCAAAAATACAGGATTCAGCAGGATTTTTGGCAAAACTGTATGGAGTTAATACCGCTGTATTGAGTCTGTAATGGTTTTTGCGCACCAAGCATCCTATTGGCTCATGGCAACTTTGAGCAAACAGGAGCAATACAGATGAACGGCTTGAGCGATGTGCGTCTGTCGTTACGGAGTCAGGAGCTGCAGGCAGAGCAGGAGCAGGCACTGGCGGCACGCCTGCCACGCTCCGCACCGCCTGGGCTGAGCCCGCTGGGTCTGTACTGGCATCGGCTGCGCACGCGCAAGGCGTTGCTGGAGCTGACTGCCGAGCAGTTGCGCGATGTCGGCCTGAGCCGGGAAGAGGCGCGGGCCGAAGGTCTCAAGCCGTTCTGGCGGCTGTAGGCCGACGCCGCGCAGCCACGGGGAGGGTCAGAGCAGTTCCTTCAAGCGGTGCCAGAGCATGCCCAGGGCCAGCAGCGGCGAGCGCAGATGCTTGCCGCCCGGGAAGGTGATGTGCGGCACCTTGGTGAAGAGGTCGAAACCGCCGCCGTGCTGGCCGCTGATGGCCTCGCCCAGCAGCTTGCCCGCCAGGTGCGTGGCATTCAGGCCGTGGCCCGAATAGGCCTGGGCGTAATACACATTGGGCTGGTCCTTGAGCCGGCCGATCTGCGGCAGGCGGTTGGCGCCGATGCCGATCATGCCGCCCCACTGGTAGTCGATCTTCACTGCGGCCAGTTGCGGGAACACTTCCAGCATCTTCGGCCGCATGTAGGCGGCGATGTCCTTGGGGTCACGCCCCGAATAATGACAGGCACCCCCGAACAGCAGGCGCCGGTCAGCCGAAAGGCGGTAGTAGTCCAGGGCCACGCGCTGGTCGCAGACCGCCATGTTCTGCGGCAGCAGTTCCTGGGCCAGGGCCGGGCTCAAGGGTTCGGTGGCGATGATGTAGCTGCCGGCCGGAAGCACCTTGCCCCCCAATTCCGGATTGAGATCGTTGAGGTAGGCGTTGCAGCCCAGCACCAGGGTCTTGGCCCGGACGGTGCCGCGACTGCTGTGGACCTTGACCTCGGGGCCGTAGTCGATGCGGGTCACCGCAGAGTGCTCGAACAGTTGCACCCCCAGTTGCTGCGCCGCCCGGGCTTCGCCCAGGGCCAGGTTCAGCGGGTGCAGGTGGCCCGAACCCATGTCGATCAAGCCGCCAACATAGCGCTTGGAACCCACCACGCTGTGCATTTCATCGGCCTGCAGCAGCCGGGTCTGGTGGCGATAGCCGAGGCTGCGCAGTTCCTCGGCGTCTTCGGCGAAGCCGGCAAGGTCGGCCGGCTTGTTGGCCAGGTCGCAGTAGCCCCAGATCAGGTCGCAAGGGATCTGGAAACGCTCGATGCGTTGGCGGACGATCTCCACCGCCTCCAGCCCCATGAGCTTCATCTGCCGCACTCCGTCCTCGCCTATCACCTTGGTGAACTGGTCGAGGCCGTGGCCGACGCCGCGAATCAACTGCCCGCCATTGCGCCCGCTGGCGCCCCAGCCGATCTTGTGCGCCTCCAGCAGGACCACGCTGAGGCCACGCTCGGCCAGTTCCAGCGCGGTGTTGAGCCCGGAAAAACCGCCCCCGACCACGCACACATCAGCTGTCAGATCGCCCGCCAACGCTGGGTAGTCAGGTTGCGGCAGGCTGCTGGCGGCATAGTAGGAAGCGGCGTGCTGAAGGCTGGCGGGCATGGGATGCGTCCTGATGATGGTGTCGGTAAAAATGCGCGGAGCATAAGTCGGGCCTTTGCGCCGGGGCAACCGCAGGACGCCCGGTCCTGTCTGCCGCCAGGCATTTAGGGCAGAATTCACGGCTATTCATGCCCCGGTAGTCTTTTTCATGAGCTGTAACCGTCAAATCGTCCGCAGCCTGCGTCAGCAGATTCCCTCTTTCGAGTGCGTTCCCGGCTGCCACGACTGCTGCGGCCCGGTGACCACCTCGCCGGAGGAAATGTCCCGCCTGCCGCGCAAGACCGCTGCCGAGCAGGAAGCTGCCATGGACGAGCTCAACTGCGTGCACCTGGGGCCCAACGGTTGCACCGTGTATGACGAGCGTCCGCTGATCTGCCGCCTGTTCGGCACCACGCCGAGCCTGCCTTGCCCCAACGGCCGGCGCCCGGTGGAGATGATCCACCCCCGGGTCGAAAAACAGATCCACGACTACATGGCCAGCACTCGCCAGGTCCTGGTCTAGCCCCGCGCCCCCGGCTTGCCGGAAGGCTGCACCCTCTCGCTTCAATCCGGAATCGGCAGGCTCAGGCTCTCCTTCACTTCTTCCATGACGATGTAGCTCTTGGACTCGCGCACGTGGGGCAGCTTGAGCAGGATGTCCCCCAGCAACTTGCGGTAGGACGCCATTTCCGAGATCCGCGCCTTGACCAGATAGTCGAAGTCGCCGGACACCAGGTGGCACTCCAGCACGTGGGGCAGCTTCAGCACCGCCCGGCGAAACTCCTCGAAGGTATCGCCGGACTTGTAGTCCAGGCTGATCTCGACGAACACCAGCAGGCTGCCCTTGAGGTGCTGCGGATTGAGCCGCGCGTTGTAGCCCATGATGATCCCTTCGCGCTCCAGGCGGCGCACGCGCTCGGTGCAGGGGGTGGTGGAGAGGCCCACTCGCTCCCCCAGCTCGGTGAAGGAAATGCGTCCGTCGGCCTGGAGTATCCGCAAGATATTGCGATCGATCTTGTCCAGGGCCCGACGGGTCTGATGGTTGGTGCGCATAGGGGATGCCCCTCCGTGAAAAGCAATATTGCCGAGAATTCTCGCCAAATATAGGCGGTTATATAGTGAAAATCACTGCTCAATGTTTCTTACACTGCGCCCATCTTTGCTCTGAATAACAAACGTCAGCGGTCAGCCGCGATGAGGATATGAAAATGCGCGTTCTGGTCTTGGGCAGTGGCGTTATCGGAACCACCAGTGCCTATTATCTGGCTCGAGCCGGATTTGAAGTGACCGTAGTGGACCGTCAGCCGGCCGCCGCCATGGAAACCAGCTTCGCCAACGCCGGCCAGGTCTCGCCTGGCTATGCGTCGCCCTGGGCCGCTCCGGGTGTACCGCTCAAAGCCATCAAATGGCTGCTGCAGCGCCACGCGCCACTGGCGATCAAGGCCACGGCCGACATCGACCAGTACCTGTGGATGGCGCAGATGCTGCGCAACTGCACCGCCAGCCGCTATGCGGTGAACAAGGAGCGCATGGTGCGCCTGTCCGAATACAGCCGTGACTGCCTCGACGAGTTGCGAGCGGAAACCGGCATTGCCTACGAAGGCCGCAGCCTGGGCACTACCCAGCTGTTCCGAACCCAGGCGCAGCTGGACGGTGCGGCGAAAGACATCGCCGTGCTCAAGGAATCCGGCGTGCCGTTCGAACTGCTGGACCGCGAAGGCATCGCCCGGGTCGAGCCGGCCCTGGCCAATGTCACTGACATCCTCGCCGGTGCCCTGCGCTTGCCCAACGACCAGACTGGCGACTGCCAGATCTTCACCACGCGCCTGGCGGAAATGGCCAGCAAGCTGGGTGTGGAGTTCCGCTTCGGCCAGGACATCCAGCGCATCGACTTTGCCGGTGACCGGATCAACGGCGTGTGGATCGATGGCAAGCTGGAAACCGCCGACCGCTACGTGCTGGCCCTGGGCAGCTACTCGCCGCAATTGCTCAAGCCGCTGGGCATCAAGGCGCCGGTGTACCCGCTCAAGGGTTACTCCCTGACCGTGCCGATCACCAACCCGGCCATGGCTCCGACTTCCACCATCCTCGACGAAACCTACAAGGTCGCGATCACCCGTTTCGACAACCGGATCCGGGTCGGCGGCATGGCGGAGATAGCCGGTTTTGACCTCTCGCTCAATCCGCGCCGGCGTGAAACGCTGGAGATGATCGTCAACGATCTCTATCCTCAGGGCGGCGACCTGTCCCAGGCCAGTTTCTGGACCGGGCTGCGTCCTACCACCCCGGATGGCACGCCGATTGTGGGCGCCACGCCGTTCCGCAACCTGTTCTTGAACACTGGCCACGGTACGCTCGGCTGGACCATGGCTTGCGGTTCCGGTCGCCTGCTGGCGGACCTGATGGCCAAGAAAAAGCCGCAGATCAGCGCAGAAGGCCTCGATATTTCTCGTTACGGTAACCCTCAGGAGTCAGCTAAACATGTCAATCCAGCGCCAGCTCACCAATGAGCGCATGAGCCAGATTGTTGTCCACGGCGGTACGGTGTATCTGTCCGGGCAAGTCGGCGATGACATGCAGGCCGGGATCGAACAGCAGACCCGCGAGACCCTGGCCAACATCGAACGCCTGCTGGACCTGGCCGGTACCGACAAGAGCAAGCTGCTGTCGGTGACCATCTACCTGAAGGACATCGATGCCCACTTCGCTGGCATGAACAGTGTCTGGGACCAGTGGCTGCCAAAAGGCGTGGCGCCGGCCCGGGCCACGGTCGAAGCCAAGCTGTGCGAACCGGAAATCCTGGTCGAGCTGTCCGTAGTGGCCGCTCTGCCTTAAGCGACAAGATCCCTCTCCCGGTGCCGGTGGCGGCTCGCCGTTATCCAGCACCGGTTTTTTATTCCCCATGACCGCCTAGAAGTCTGCCGCCATGCGCCCTGCCCGTGCCCTGATCGATCTCCAAGCCCTGCGTCACAACTACCAACTGGCCCGTGAAACCTCGGGAGTTCGTGCTCTCGCGGTGATCAAGGCCGATGCCTACGGCCATGGCGCGGTGCGCTGCGCCCAGGCACTGGAAGGCGAGGCCGACGGTTTCGCCGTGGCCTGCATCGAAGAAGCCCTGGAGCTGCGCGCCGCGGGCATTCGTGCGCCGGTGCTGCTGCTGGAAGGTTTTTTCGAAGCATCCGAGCTGGCGCTGATCGTCGAGCATGATTTCTGGTGCGTGGTGCATTCGCTGTGGCAACTCGAAGCCATCGAGCAGGCGGCCGTGGCCAAGCCACTGACGGTCTGGCTCAAGCTGGACTCGGGCATGCACCGGGTCGGCCTGCATCCCAAGGATTACCAGGCGGCGTATCAGCGCCTGCAGGCCAGCGGCAAGGTCGAGAAGATCGTGCTGATGAGCCACTTTGCCCGCGCCGATGAACTGGACTGCCCGCGTAGCAGCGAGCAGGTGGCGGTATTCGAAGCGGCTCGCCAGGGCCTCGGAGCGGAAATCAGCCTGCGCAATTCGCCGGCGGTCATGGGCTGGCCCAGCGTACCCAGCGATTGGGTGCGCCCGGGCATCATGCTCTACGGTTCGACGCCGTTCGAAGAAAACAACTCAGTGGCCGCGCGCTTGCAGCCGGTAATGACCCTGGAGTCCAAGGTGATCTGCGTGCGTGAACTGCCGGCCGGCGAGCCGGTGGGCTACGGCGCCAGGTTCATCACCGACAGGCCAATGCGCATTGGCGTGGTGGCCATGGGGTATGCCGACGGTTATCCGCGCCATGCGCCTACTGGTACGCCGGTACTGGTGGCCGGCCAGCGCAGCCGCCTGCTGGGCCGGGTGTCCATGGACATGCTGTGTGTCGACCTGACGGATGTGCCCCAGGCCGGTCTTGGTTCGACCGTGGAGTTGTGGGGCAAGAACATCCTCGCCAGCGATGTTGCGCAGGCCGCCGATACCATCCCTTATCAGCTGTTCTGCAACCTGCGCCGGGTGCCGTTGGTGTACTGCGAAGGCTGAGATTCCGTGGGCTGTACCGAAAGTCGCCTTCCCGGGGGGAATCGGGAGCAAGTGTTGTAAATACTGAACGCTGTCGCCATGATAACGCTCAATTACAACAACGCCTGATTCCCGCCTAGGAGGCTGCCGCATTGGACGTCGGTGAACGACTGCAATCCATCCGTAAACTGAAAGGTCTTTCCCAGCGTGAACTCGCCAAGCGTGCGGGCGTCACCAATAGCACCATTTCAATGATCGAAAAGAACAGCGTCAGCCCCTCGATCAGCTCGCTGCGCAAGGTGCTGGGCGGCATTCCCATGTCCATGGTGGAGTTCTTCTCCGAGGAAATTCTCCAGGAAACGCCTTCTCAGATCGTCTACAAGGCCCACGAACTGATCGATATCTCCGATGGTGCGGTGACCATGAAGCTGGTGGGCCGGGCTCATCCGAGCCGCGCCATTGCCTTCCTCAACGAGATCTACCCGCCGGGTGCCGATACCGGTGAAGAGATGCTCACCCATGACGGCGAGGAAACCGGGATTCTCCTCGAGGGGCGCCTGGAACTGGTGGTAGGGCTTGAAACATTTGTCCTCGAAGCCGGCGATAGCTACTACTTTGAGAGTACGAAGCCGCACCGTTTCCGTAATCCGTTCGATGTTCCGGCGCGGCTAATCAGCGCAGCCACTCCAGCGAACTTCTAGATCAAGAGGCGTCCTGCAAGGCTTGCAGAGAGGCCCCCAGCGACATTTTGCCGCGAATAAGACCCCTTCGACTTTGGGGTTGTTTCAGTGTGGCGGGCTAACCGTTATACTTTCGCCCGCCTGCGAAACCGTGGCCGCAGGCGTGACTAGCCACCATTGAGGGTGTACGCGTGAACCTAATTATGAAAATGCTGGCCGCACCAGCAACCGTATTGGCCCTTTGGGCAGTCAGCGCTCAAGCTGCGACTAATGATGATATTGCCAAGCGTCTTGAGCCTGTCGGCCAGGTCTGCGTCCAGGGGCAGGAATGCAAGGGTATGGAAGTGGCCGCCTCTGCGGGCGGTGGCGGTGGCGCGAAATCCCCGGATGACGTGATCGCCAAGCACTGCAACGCTTGCCACGGCACCGGCCTGTTGGGCGCACCGAAAATCGGTGACACCGCAGCCTGGAAAGAGCGCGCCGATCACCAGGGCGGCCTCGACGGCATCCTGGCCAAGGCCATCACCGGGATCAACGCAATGCCGCCTAAAGGCACTTGCGCCGATTGCTCCGATGACGAGCTCAAAGGTGCAATCCAGAAGATGTCCGGCCTGAAATAAGCCGCCATCTTCAGCGAAAAAGCCGCTTACGAGCGGCTTTTTTGTGGGCGTAATTTGCCCTGTGTACTGGTCAATGCAGCAAACTCCCGGCAAGCTCGGTCCAACCTCAATTCATGGACGGTCCCCGGAGGGTCAGATGCTGCAATCCTGTTCTATCGAGCATGCGGTGGATGAAGTGCTCGCGCGTTTGCCGCAACACATTCACATGGGCATGCCCCTGGGGCTGGGTAAACCCAATCGTTTCGCCAATGCCCTGTACCGGCGCATCGCCGGGATGCCGGAACGCCAGCTGACCATCTACACCGCTTTGAGCCTGGGCCGGCCGGCCCTGGGCGACGGTTTGCAGAAGCGCTTTCTCGAACCCTTCGTCGAACGGGTATTCGGTGACTACCCGGAGCTGGATTTTCTCGCTGACCTGCATCGCGACAGCCTGCCGGCGAACATTCGCGTCGAGCAGTTCTTCATGCAGCCCGGCAGCCTCCTGCACAGTGCCCCGGCGCAGCAGGACTACGTCAGCAGCAACTACAGCCATGCCGCCCGGGACATCAACGCAGCCGGTCTGAACCTGGTGGCGCAACTGCTGGCCAGGGATCCGCGAGACCCGGGACGCCTGAGCCTGAGCTGCAACCCGGACATCACCCTCGACATGTTGCCGATGATTGCCAAGCGCCGGGCGCAGGGGGAAACCATCCTGATCCTCGGCCAGGTCCACAGCGACCTGCCCTATATGCCGGGTGACTCGGAAATCGATGCCGCGGACCTCGACCTGCTGATCGACGAGGAGGAGCGCAGTACGTTGTTCTCCACGCCGAACATGCCCGTGGGTATCCAGGACCATTGCATAGGCCTGCACGCCAGCACCTTGGTGCGCGACGGCGGCACCCTGCAGATCGGCATTGGCTCCATGGGCGATGCGCTGACCGCGGCCTTGCTCGCACGGCAGGCGGACAACGAGGGCTACCGCGCACTGCTGGCAGACCTGCAGGTGGATTACTGGCAGCCGCTGATCGATCGCGAAGGGGGTGTCGAGCCCTTTGCCCAAGGGCTCTACGGCTGCAGCGAAATGTTCGTCAACGGCCTGCTGGCCCTGGCCGACGCGGGCATCGTGCGGCGCAAGGTGTACCCGACCGTGGCGCTGCAAGAGCAAGCCAATGCCGGCACCCTGGATCCGGACTCGGCTGTCGGCGGGGTCTCGATCCATGGCGGTTTCTTCCTTGGCCCGCGCAGCTTCTATCAGCGCCTGCGGGAGCTGCCCAAGAGCAGGCTGGCGCAGTTCAACATGACCGCCATCAGCTACATCAACGAGCTGTATGGCCATGAGGAGCTCAAGCGTCTGCAACGCCGGGATGCGCGCTTTATCAACAGCGCCTTCACCATGACCCTGATGGGGGCGGCGGTGTCCGACCAGCTGCAGGGCGGCCGCGTGCTGAGCGGGGTGGGCGGGCAATACAACTTCGTCGCCCAGGGCCATGCCCTGGCGGATGCCCGCTCGGTGCTGATCCTGCGCAGCTGGCGCGAGTCGGCGGGGGAGGTGAGTTCCAACATTGTCTGGGAATACGGCCACTGCACCATCCCCCGGCACCTGCGGGACATCGTGATCACCGAGTACGGCATCGCCGATCTGCGGGGCAAGACGGACGCCAAGGTGATCGAGGCGTTGCTCAATATCAGCGATTCACGCTTCCAGGCCGGATTGATCGAGCAGGCACAGAAAGCCGGCAAGCTGGCGAAGGACTTTCGTCTGGAGCCGCGTTTTGCCGACAACAGCCCACAGCGTTTGCAGAACATTCAGGCGCGTCATCGTCACCTGTTCCCGGAGTATCCGCTGGGCAGTGATTTCAGCGCCCAGGAGCGCGATCTGCTGCGGGCGCTGAACTGGCTCAAGAGCAAGTTCAAGCTCAGCGAGATCCTCGAGCTGGGCAAGGCGGCACTCGACGCACCGGAGCCCGCGGCATTTGCCGAGCACTTGGAGCGCATGGGGCTGGAGAAACCCGAAGGCCTGCGTGAAGACCTGTACCAGCGGTTCCTGCTGGCGGGTCTGCAGGCCACGGCCCCCACCATGTCGTAGGAGACGGCTTGCCGGCGAATGGGCCTTGAAGTCTTGCGCTGCTCTCAAGGGCGTCTTCGCTGGCAAGCCAGTTCCTACACAAATCTGTTGCTCTGGCGGGCGGGGTTACTCGATGAAGGTGACCACGCCGCCGGCCAGGGATTTGACCCGGGCCAGGGATTCCACGCGGTAGCCCTGGGAGTCCAGTTCGGCACGACCGCCCTGGAACGACTTCTCGATGACGATGCCCAGGCCGGCCACGGTGGCGCCGGCCTGCTTGATGATCGAGATCAGTGCCTGGGACGCCTTACCATTGGCCAGGAAGTCGTCGATGATCAGCACGCGGTCGCTGCTGGTCAGGTGCCGCGGGGAAATGGCGACGGTGCTTTCCACCTGCTTGGTGAAGGAGTACACGGTGGCCGACAGCAGGTTCTCGGTCAGGGTCAGGGACTGGTGCTTGCGGGCGAAGATCACCGGCACGCCCAGGTTCAGACCGGTCATGATCGCCGGGGCTATCCCTGAGGCTTCGATGGTGACGATCTTGGTGATGCCCGAATCCTTGAACAGCGTGGCGAATTCGTCGCCGATCAACTTCATCAACTGCGGGTCGATCTGATGGTTCAGAAAGGCGTCGACCTTCAGTACTTGATCGGAAAGCACGATGCCTTCTTCGCGAATTTTCTTGTGCAGTGCTTCCACGGAGCTTCCTCTACTGGCCACGTCTGGGCCAAAGGTCTGTTAAAAAATAGTCGATTTTAACGCTTTAACATCGCGCGTATATCCGCCAAGGCGCTATTGCCGCGAACGGCCTTCACTTCGGTCGGGGTGTCGTCGTTGCCTTCCCAGGCCAGATCGTCCGGGGGCAGCTCATCGAGGAAGCGGCTTGGCGCGCAGTCGATGATTTCACCGTACTGCTTGCGCTTGGCCGCAAAGGTAAAGGCCAGGGTCTGACGCGCGCGGGTAATGCCCACATAGGCCAGGCGCCGTTCTTCCTCGATGGTATCGGCTTCGATACTGGAGCGGTGCGGGAGGATTTCCTCTTCCATGCCCATGATGAACACGTAGGGAAATTCCAGACCCTTGGAGGCATGCAAGGTCATCATCTGCACGCCCTCGGCGCCGTCTTCCTCCTCCTGCTGACGTTCCAGCATGTCGCGCAGGACCAGCTTGCCGATGGCGTCTTCGACGGTCATCTCGCCGTCTTCGTCTTTTTCCAGGGTGTTCTTCAAGGCCTCGATCAGGAACCAGACGTTGCCCATCCGGTAGTCCGCCGCCTTGTCGCTGGAGCTGTTGGTGCGCAGCCAGTTCTCGTAGTCGATGTCCATGACCATGCTGCGCAGGGCGGAAATCGGGTCTTCGCCGGCGCACTGTTCGCGGACCCGGTCCATGAAGCGCTTGAAGCGCGCCAGGCGGTCGGTGAAGCGGCTGTCCAGATGTTCGCCCAGGCCGATTTCGTCGGTGGCGGCGTACATCGAGATCTTGCGTTCGGTGGCGTAGTTGCCGAGTTTTTCCAGGGTCGTGGAACCGATTTCCCGGCGCGGCACGTTGATCACCCGGAGGAAGGCGTTGTCGTCATCCGGGTTCACGATCAGGCGGAAGTAGGCCATCAGATCCTTTACTTCCTGGCGTCCGAAGAAGCTGTTACCGCCGGACAGGCGATAGGGCACCTGGTGGTGCTGCAGCTTCAGTTCGATCAGCTTGGCCTGGTAGTTACCCCGGTAAAGAATGGCGAAGTCGCTGTAGGGGCGGTCGGTGCGCAGGTGCAGGCTGAGGATTTCCATGGCCACCCGTTCGGCCTCGGCATCTTCGTTGCGGCAGCGGATCACGCGGATCTCGTCGCCGTGGCCCATCTCGCTCCACAGCTGCTTTTCGAATTCGTGGGGGTTGTTGGAGATCAGCACGTTGGCGCAGCGCAGGATACGGCTGGTGGAGCGGTAGTTCTGCTCCAGCATCACCACTTTCAGGGACGGGTAGTCGTCCTTGAGCAGCATCAGGTTTTCCGGGCGTGCGCCGCGCCATGCGTAGATCGACTGGTCATCGTCGCCCACCACGGTGAACTGGTTGCGCTTGCCGATCAGCATCTTTACCAGCAGGTACTGGCTGGCGTTGGTGTCCTGGTATTCGTCCACCAGCAGGTAGCGCACCTTGTTCTGCCATTTCTCCAGGATGTCGGCGTGCTCTTCGAACAGCTTCACCGGCAGCAGGATCAGGTCGTCGAAGTCCACTGCGTTGAACGCCTTGAGCGTGCGCTGGTAGTGGGTGTAGACGATGGCGGCGGTCTGTTCCTTGGGGTTGCGGGCGTTTTCCAGGGCCTCGGCGGGCAGGATCAGGTCGTTCTTCCACGAGCCGATCATGTTCTTGATCTCGTCGACGCCGTCGTCCCCGGAATACTCCTTCTGCATGATGTCGGTCATCAGGGCCTTGACGTCGGTCTCGTCAAAGATCGAGAAGCCCGGCTTGTAGCCCAGCCGCACATGCTCCTTGCGGATGATGTTCAGGCCCAGGTTGTGGAAGGTCGAGACCGTCAGGCCACGGCCTTCG